>JAOUDF010000084.1 GCA_029859385.1 Nitrospirota bacterium | reverse complement strand
CGCGCTGCTGACCAGTTCCCTCAAGGGAAAAGAGCGAAAGGAGGCCCTGGCGGCAGTCGCCGACGGTGCCTGCCAACTAATTATCGGCACCCATGCAGTGATCCAGGAAGAGGTGGTGTTTAAAAAGCTTGGCCTCGCTGTCATTGATGAGCAGCATCGCTTCGGCGTCAGTCAGAGGGCGACGCTTCGACAGAAAGGGGAGGAAGGATCGAAGGGCTCTGGTCTCGTCCCTGACGTGCTGGTAATGACCGCGACCCCCATACCTCGAACGCTGGCGTTGACCCTTTACGGCGACCTCGATGTGTCGATCATCAACCAGCTTCCGCCCGGGCGGCAGGCCATCGAAACCACCGTCCTCTCCGAAAAATCGCGGGACAAACTCAACCATTTCGTGATACAGGAGCTGAAAAAGGGGCGGCAGGCCTATATCATCTGTCCCCTTATAGAGGACAAGGGTGACGGCGAAGACGAGGGAAAGCCGAAACGCGGGAGTGCCGTTAAGGAACTCAAGGCGGTGCAGGAGATGGCCGCGTCGCTGCAGGAAGGGGTGTTCAGGGATTATCGGGTGGCGATGCTCCACGGCCGGATGAAGGCCGAAGAAAAAGAGGCGACCATGGATGCCTTTAAAAGGGGCGATATCCGGGTCCTTGTTTCCACGACGGTGGTGGAGGTAGGGGTCGATGTCCCCAACGCTACGGTCATGGTGGTGGAGCATGCGGAGCGGTTTGGCCTTGCCCAGTTGCACCAGTTGCGGGGAAGGGTCGGCAGGGGTGCGGAAAAGTCCTACTGCCTGCTGATGACCACCTGGCCCATGTCCGATGATGGCCGTGCACGGCTCGAAGCTATAAAAACGACCCGCGACGGTTTCATGCTGGCGGAGAAGGATCTCGAAATCCGCGGTCCGGGGGAATTTTTCGGCAGCCGCCAGGCCGGATTGCCCGATCTCCGGGTTGCCCATATCCTTCGTGATGCCGATATCCTTCAGCAGGCCAGGGATGATGCCTTTGAACTGGTTGGAAAAGACCCCGGACTGGAGCTCCCTGAGCATCAAGTATTGCGGGCGGCGGCGGATAGACGCTGGAAGGGGAAGATAGGGCTGGTCAGGGCGTAAACCTGAAATCGGTAATCTGAAACTGGGTGTTGTCGGCAGCGCCCCTACAGAATAGCGAAGGTTCTTCCGATAAGGAGGTTGCAATGGTTTTGTGGAACAGGGTTGTCACAAATCTTGATAATGCGCGGGAACAGATCGTCAGGTGGCTCACGATCGTCGCCGAAAGGGTGAGGATTGAGGTCAGCGTGGCGAAAATACTCGTGGAAAAAGGGAAGATAGAGCGTCGGCTCGACGTTACCTATCGAAAGATCGGCGAGCGGGCCTTCCTGTCGATTGAATCGGAGGGGGCAGTCAATCTTGCTGATGCCGAGCTGTCGGACGCCCTTGATGAAGCCAGGGAAGCTCACCGCGAGATGGCAAAACTGCAAACCTCGGCGAATGAACTTACCCTGTCCGGGGTAATGGATGACGGCTATCTGAGAGAGAGCAACCCCTGATGGAGTTCGGAATAAATGCCGCCGCCTTTCTGTTTGGCCTGGCTGTAGGGAGCTTCTTGAACGTCTGCATTTACCGGCTGCCCAAACAGGAATCGGTAGTGTTCCCTGCATCGCACTGTCCCGGTTGCGGCAGCTCCATCCGCTGGCATGACAATATCCCTGTTCTCAGCTATCTGGTCCTTGGCGGACGTTGTCGGCATTGCAAGGCCTCCATCTCATGGCAGTACCCGATGGTTGAGCTGGCGACAGGCGTGCTTTTTTTCGTTGCCGTGGCGATCTTCGGGGTATCTCAGGAGACGCCGGTCTATCTGCTCCTTTTGTCGGCCCTGATAGTCATTGCCGTCATTGACCTTGAACATCAGATCATCCCCGACAGAATTACCCTGCCGGGAATTCCGCTTGGCCTCATCTGTTCCACGTTTCTGCTGCCCACAGGGCTTGTGGACGCTCTGATCGGATTGGCAGCAGGCGGCGGCGGGTTTTACCTCATCGCGGTCATCAGTCGCGGCGGCATGGGAGGCGGCGATATAAAACTCATGGCCATGCTGGGGGCATTCCTCGGGTGGAAGGCTATTATAATTACCACCCTGATCGGGTCGCTGATGGGGGCCATAGTGGGAATCTTCCTCATGGCGGTGAAAGGCAGGGGGCGAAAACATGCGGTGCCTTTCGGGCCTTTTCTTGCAACCGGGGCTTTGGTCGCGCTCTTCTGGGGTGAGCAGCTCGTTACCTGGTATACCGGTTTTCAACTATAGGGTAAAATGAACCAGCCGCTTATCATACTGTTCGGATTGATGCTGCTTGCCATGATGATCATCTATCTGGCGAAGCTGATCTTCAGGCTCAAGAAGGCGGAGCGTGATCTGACGACAACCCAGAACCCCGACCTTGGTTTTGTGGTCAATACCTTCCAGAACATGGTGACGCGCCTCAAGGAGAGCGAAGATGAACTCCGTCGCCTTCGTGTCATGGCCGAAGAGCGGGCCGACGAGATTGAGAACTATACGGAGGACGTACTCCGGAGCGTTACCAGCGGCGTTATTACCTTCAACCTTGACAAGAAAATAGTCACCTTCAACAAGGCGGCGGAGGAACTGCTGGGAATTGATTCAGCGGAAACGATCGGGACCTCATGCAACATGCTGTTCAGCGGTTCCAAGAGGGTATGTCAAATGCTCGATGACGTGATGAGCGATCCGGGTCCCTGTCGCAGGACGGAAGTAAGCTTCCGCAAGCAGGCCGGCGATGACATCTGGATTGGGCTGACGGTCTCCGCGCTTATGAACCGCTCGGGCAACCTGATCGGCACTATCCTGGTCTTTACCGATCTTACGGAGATCAAGCTTCTCAAGGAGCAGGTCGAGCTGCGGGAAAAAATGACGGTACTGGGAGAGATGTCCGCCGGGATAGCTCATGAACTGAGAAACCCCATGGGTGTGATCTCAGGCTATGTTGAACTGCTTTCCAAGCGGCTGAAGAAAGACAGCCATAACCAGGAGATCATTCAGGGAATTATCGAAGAGATCAACGGCATGAACCGGATCATCACCGAGTTCCTTGCCTTTGCCCGCCCGACCGATATCAATGCTTCGGCGGTGTCGTTGCCCGAACTGCTGGGCAGTATCATCCAGTCGTTTTCCAAGCGGTTTGAAGATTCCGGCATAACCGTCAAGACCAATTTTTCGGCGAATGCTCCGGTTATAATGGCGGATGATCTTCTCCTGCGCCAGGCATTTCAGAACCTTGTACAGAACGCCATTGAGGCGATCCCCGATAAGAGTGGAGAGATAGCTGTGACGGTTCGCACGGCAAAGCCCTTTGTTGAAGTTGCCATTAAAGACAATGGGGTGGGCATACCCAAGGAAAAGGTCCAGAAGATATACACACCATTTTTTACGACGAAGGAGCGGGGAACGGGGCTGGGGCTGGCCCTGGTCCAGAAGATCATTGTATATCATGGCGGAAAGATTGAGGTGGAAAGCCAGCCCGGACTCGGCACCACCTTCTCCGTATTTCTGCCGTTGCATCCTGAGAAAAAGGGGGGAGAAGGGTGAAGACTATCCTGATAGTGGAAGACAAGGAAAGCATGGCCAAAATGCTCAAGCAGACGCTTGAGGACGAGAAATATTTTGTTATTACCGCCAACGACGGGGAGGAAGGTATACAGCGGTTTATGGAGAACCGCGTTGACCTGGTCATCTCCGACCTGCGTCTCCCTAAGAAAGATGGCCTTCAGGTCCTGCATGCCATAAAAGAAGCGTCACCCATGGTTCCTTTCATCATGATGACGGCTTTCGGGACGATTGAAACGGCAGTGAGCGCCGTGAAAGAAGGGGCCTTTGAGTTTATTACCAAGCCCTTCAATACCGACCATCTTCTCATTCTTATCCAGAGAGCCCTGGAAGGGTCGCGTTTAAAGGCGGAAAACGTCGTGCTCAAGGAAGAGCTCGCCGACCGGATCGGCCTGCCGCAGATAATAAGCAAAGGCCCCATAATAAGCCATCTTCTTGAGCTGACCAGAAAGGTTGCTGTCACCAATACGACGGTGCTCCTTCTTGGGGAGAGCGGGACGGGCAAGGAGCTCTTCGCCCGGGCCATCCATCACCTTAGCCCCAGGAGTTCGGGGCCATTCGTGCCCATCAACTGCGCGGCTATCCCCAAAGACCTTCTCGAGAACGAGCTTTTCGGGCATGAACGCGGGGCGTTCACCGGCGCAAAGGAGCGAAAGCTGGGCAAGTTCGAGCTGGCCGATGGCGGTACCCTTTTTCTTGACGAGATAAGCGAGATGGATGTCAACCTTCAGGCAAAGCTCTTGCGTGTACTGGAGTCATCGGAGTTCGACCGTGTCGGAGGGACCAGGGCAATAAAGATCGATGTGCGGGTGGTTGCGGCCAGCAACAGGAACCTGACGGAGGCTATAGCAGAGCAGCGGTTCAGGGAGGACCTCTACTATCGCCTCAATGTTTTCCCTATTGTTATTCCCCCTCTGCGCGAACGCCGGGAAGATATCCCGCCTCTTGTCAACCATTTTGTCGAAGCCTGCGCCCGGGAGATGAAGCGCTCTGCCCCGACTGTTTCAGACGCGGCTCTCAATATGCTCATGGGCTACCCATGGAAAGGAAATGTGCGGGAACTTAAAAACTGCATTGAAAGGGCACTTATCCTCTGCGAGGGTACTATTCTGCCCGAGCACCTTGGAATGGTTACCTGCGAAACCGCAGGGCCGATAACACTCAGCACTTCCTTGACAGGGTCCCTTCAGGAGACGGCCGCTGCGGCAACGAAAGCTGCCGAGTCACGAATGATCGCCGATGTACTTGCCCAGACGGGCGGCAACAAGCTCAAGGCTTCCAAGATTCTTCAGGTCAGCTACAAGACGCTCCTCACCAAGATCAAGGAGTACGATTTGGAAAAATAGAGCTCCGAAATGTACTCGCCTCCGACGAAATCCCCGTTAGTAGCAGTATTTTTTATATTTCCCCTTCCTTGTTTGGGTAGTTTACTACACAGACATATCATCATCGGGTTCATAATGCGGCCCTCTTTGCTCATGTCACGTTTGCTCCAAGATTAAAAAATAGTTAGAATTTTCGAGAGGTTAACGGTTGGGCCAGTTGCTGGTATACATATTGCTGTACCCCCTTCCAGAGTTTAATTTCTAGGTTATAGTTACTAACAAACCCTTGTAGGCGAAAACAATATGAAGCATGTAAGCAATGAAAAGGGCTTCACCCTGGTAGAGTTGATGATCTCGCTGGTTATTCTTGCCGTAGGCTTGCTGGCAATGGCAGGTATGCAGATTGAGGCTATCAGGGGCAACAAGTTCGCCGGCCGCCTCTCCTATATGACCGCTGTTTCGCAGGAGGTCATGGAAAGTTTCATGGCGCGGTCAGGGGACGATGCCATATTCGATACGGCAGCCTCAAACGTAGCCTATCCTCAAGTCTATTCCGCTCAAGGGGTGGGTACGGTTAACGCAACCTACAGTATTGTCTTAAATACACCAGTGCCCAATGTTGTTACCATCACCGTTTCAGTAACGTCTGGCGGGCGGACCCTCACTGTATCCAGTTTCAAGAGGGCGACATGACCCGGTCACTGATGAAAGATCAAAGAGGCATAAGCCTTGTTGAAGTCATGATGGTCCTTGCTGTTATGGGGTTTGTGCTGGCGGCTGTCTATGGCTTTTATGTCAGCCAGGTAAAGTCTCACTATATTCAGGAAGAGGTGGTGGACGTGCAGCAGAACTTGCGCGTTGTCATGGCGGTAATGACAAAGGACATAAGGATGTCGGGTTTTCTTGTACCGAGCGGCTCTAATCCTATAAATGCATTGACTGACGGTGCAGGGGGATCTGCCGACTCCGTTACCTTAAACATGACCACGTCCATTCATGCATATGCCCGAATGACCGCTGATGCTTCGGGGACCAGTTTCACCGCGAGCGTCGATCCGGGAGATGCCGGCCAGTTTGGTGTCGGCCATCTGGTCAAAGTGGTGAAGACGGAGACATCGGCATCAATGGGTACCTGTACGGTTTCTGCGGTAGGAGCTTCCAGTTTGACCCTTAACGGCTGTTCCGCCTCTGTCAATGCTACAAAGGGGGATATCATTGCCAGAATCCCTGTTGGTGGGACGGCGCATCCTAATACGGTCGCCTATCAGATTATAACAGGAGGGAGTTGCCCTTCCGGTCGAAACTGTCTCGCCAGAGTTTCCAATGGGTCGACTCATGTGCTTGCAGAGAATATGACGGCTAATGGCTTGCAGTTCAGCTATCTCCTGGATAACGGAACAGAAACCAATATACCGGCAGATCTGACCCAGGTCAGGGCCATACGAATGACGCTCACTGGTGAGACCGCCAGAGAAGTGGCCAAAGTAGGCGGTGCCGACCGGCAGAGACAGCTTACCTCAGTGGTAAGTATGCGAAACAGGTAGGGTGGAGATATTTCAGTCATGGAACGACCAATAGAACAAAACATTATAACCAATGAGCGGGGGACAATACTGCTTGTGGTGCTGATCATGCTGGTTCTCCTCAGCACCCTTGGGGCCATGTCGTTTCTCAACTCCACTACCGAACTGAATACATCGGGCGAATTCAGGAAAGAGAATGCCACATTCTATGAAGCTGACAAAGCCCTTGAATATGCCATTACCGATGATGCAATTTACACGGTAATCCCGATGACAGAGGCAGGCGGCGGCTCGTTCCCCGCATCGACAGCAACACCCGGACAGACTGCTTCCGCCGGCCTTGGAACCATGGATGTGGTGAACAAGGATGGGCGTATCATGGCGAAAGGAAGAGGTGCCTACAGCTCGATGACGGTGAGAGTGGAACACTTAAAGACAGGCCCGCTGCCCCCCGGTACCGGAGACGAAGATATTTTCCAGGGGGCGTATTTCTATGCTTCTGTTGTTGGGGAAGGCCCTGATAGCGGCGAGCGGACGATAGAGGGGCAGTTTGCGCGTAAGGTGCCGAAATGAGAAGGCATGTGGAGTGTTGTTGCAAGGAGGAGTTATGAAAAGGCATTCATTGATAATCAGAGTGATAGCGGCGATCCTGCTGCTCCCGGTAGCGGTCATGGCCGGCCCCGACCGTTATCTGGGCGACTCGGCAATTTATACCGGCGCGGGCACAAGCTACCGGCCCAAGATACTCTTGGTCATCGATAACAGCAACAAAACCCTCGATACCGCTTCGGGGGAATCATTCAATCCCAGCACTGATTATTCCAGCTACGGAAGTTATTCCCGGTACGGTGTCTATGTAGCGGGCCAGCAGGGCAACTACACCCTTGTTGTTGACAACGCCACGTCAGCCCTGGCCAATGTGACCTGCACCGACAACAATAATATCGTCAAGAACACTCTTCTTGCGTCAGGCACCTATACCGGCGCGGGTACGGTTGCAAATCCCAATCTGAAACTTCATCAGGGCGCGGCTCAATGCGATACGGGGCCCAACGGAAAGTCATACGCCATCGGCAACTTTCTTAATTATACACTCAAGCCGGCTCCGGCCCAGATCGTGGTCGGCACGGACGGGAACGATTACAAGCTGAAGGCATCTCATACCGCGGCGGCGGACAACAAGCCGATTACCGGCGCCAATTGGGCCACCTATTGGCAGGCCAACGGGACGACCGGTCAGGGTGTGGCGTGGCAGTCCGGCACCGTCTACTCGGTAGGCACCGATTCTCAGCGTAAGATCATTTACGACGCCGTTACGACCGTGGTAAACGGCACTCGCTTTGCGGTGAACTTCGGGGCCATGGTCTACGATGATACCGGCAACAAGGGGGGCAAAATACAATACGCCATAAGCGACCTCAGCAACGATACGACGTTCAACGCCTTCAAAGCAACCCTCCCCGGCCCCGGCAGCGGCGACGGCCCGTCCGTGTTGTCCAGCCAGACGGCCCGGCCTCAGGCGGAATCCTTGCTCGATGCAGGCTATTACTTCAGAGGGCAGGCCTTACCTGTTTCCGGCGGCACAGCAATGACGTCGCCGCTGCAGTACACCTGTGAAAAGGGGTATATCATCCTTCTGACCAACGGCATGTCGAACAAGGACGATGACCCCGACCTTGGGAATATTGTGGGGGACTATGACAGTGACGGGGCGGAAGCGGCGGCCTATGGTACCGGCGGCACCCACTATCTGGACGACGTGGCAAAATTCCTTTATGAAACAGACAACAGCAGCTCATTGGCTGGAACTCAGCGAATTGTTACCCATACCGTCCTTGCATTTCAGGCCAGTGATGTTCTGGTGCAGAGGGCCGCGAACGGAAGCCACGGCCGCGGTTCGTATCATAACGTGGCCAATGCCCAACAACTGGCGGCGGCTTTATTGCAGATCATTAACAGCATACTTCTGGAAACAGACACATCCTTTGTTGCTCCGGTAGTGCCGGTAAGCCCGGAGAACCGAACCTACAGCGGCAGTCGCGTCTATCTTGGCTTTTTTAAACCACAGTCCGGGGAGCCATGGCTGGGAAATCTGAAGAAGTACGGAATCAACAGCAGTAACCAGGTAGTGGACAAGAATAACGTCGTAGCCACTAACAGCGACGGCAGTTTCAAGAGTACGGCAGTTTCGTACTGGAGCAGTTCTTCTGATGGCGGTACGGTGGACAGCGGGGGCTCGGGCAATCTTTTGCAGACGAGGAGCACGGCCCGGAGCATCTACACTTATATGGGTACCAGCATGGCCCTCACCAACTCGAGCAACGCCTTTGTAACCGGCAATGCAGCGATTACCACGACGACCCTTGACGTCGCCGATGCGACTGAGAAGAACAAACTCATCGGTTTTGTGCGGGGCACCGATACTTACGACGACGACGGTGACAGCAACGTTACGGAGAAACGGGAATGGATGCTTGGTGATATCCTGCATTCCAAGCCGTTAATTGTTAATTATACTTCCTATGATTTTACTACTGCCAACGAGGCCGACTGCACCGTCAACAAGGCCCTGATTTACGTGGGTGCCAATGACGGCATGCTGCACGCTTTCAGGGACTGCGACGGGCAGGAGGAGTGGACGTTTATTCCGCCGGATTCTCTACCGAGACTCAAGCACCTGCGGGATACGAGTCACTCCTACTTTGTCGACTCCTCACCCATTGCGTATATTTACGACGCGGACAAGGACGGCAACATCGAGTCGGGCGACAAGGTGGTCATCGTCTTCGGTGAGCGCCGTGGCGGAGGGAGCGACAGCTCGCCCACCGGCGGGTTCTACTATGCTCTGGATGTAAGCGATCCCGCGTCGCCGGTCTATATGTGGAAACTGGGCAACAGCTACAGTCCCTCGGGTACCCATACCGATTATTCCGAGATGGGGGAAACCTGGAGCGAGCCTACCATAGTAAAGATGAGGATAGGTACCGTCGACAAGATGGTGGCCTTCGTTGGAGCGGGGTACGACAATCTCAACGAGGATAGCCGGTACGGCGCAACTCAGACCTATAACGGTACAGGAACAGTGACCAGTACTGATTTGGGCAACGGGGCGGTGACCAGTGCAGGTACCAGCGCTGCGGCCAATCCAAAAGGCCGCGGGGTCTATGCCATAGAGATCGCCGAACTCAACGCTTCGGGAGTCCCGTCGTTTACCAACAGCGGCCACAAAGTATGGGGCTATACCCATGCCACCAACTCGGCATTGACCTTCTCCTTTGCCAGCGAAGTCTCCGCCATGGATTTCGATTACAACGGCTACATTGATCGTATCTACATTCCGGATACAGGTGGGAATCTGTGGAAGTTCAGCGTAGGGGACACCAATACCTCCAACTGGACGGCATTCAAGCTCTTTGCCTCGAACCCCGGCTCCGGCGGCTCCAGCGATAAGGGGAGAAAGATGTTCTTCCGCCCGTCGGTAGTGCGCGAAGCATCGTATACGATTCTCTACATGGGCAGCGGTGACCGAGAGCATCCGCTGAACCGGAACGTTGTTGACCGGATCTATGCAATCAAGGACAACGCACCGGCCAGTACCATAACCGAGAGCAGTCTTACCGACGTAACGCTGGATACGTTGCAGACTACCACGGA
>JAOUDF010000083.1 GCA_029859385.1 Nitrospirota bacterium | reverse complement strand
GCTGCTCCAAGTGCCAGTGGTTCGACCTCTGCAATGCCAACTTCCGTGTTCGGGCCGAGGCCGTCACCGGCGATATCTGGGAGTCCGATCCCGCATGCTATCTGACCGACGAGGAGATCGGCCTGACCATTGCCGAGGCTCCCGGCCGCTGCGAGGGTTGACAATGGGACACAAGGAAGACCGCTCACACCAGGGGCCCCAGCACCTCACCTTTGAGATAAAGAGCGACGATGAGTGCGGCGTCTACTCCAATGCCGCCGCCATCGCCCACTCGAAGAACGAGTTCATCCTCGACTTCGCCATGATCGTTCCCGGCAAGAAGGCCGCACCGGTGCGCTCGCGCATTGTCACCAATCCCGAGCATGCCAAGCAGTTCATGATGGCGCTGCAGGAAAACATCGAGAACTACGAACGGATATTCGGCGAGATACAGGTACAGCCGTTCCCGAAGGTAAAGACCGACATCGTCCATTAAGGAGCGTTACGATATGTACTTCCCCACCTACCGCCCCCGGCGGATGCGCGAGACCGAAAGCCTGCGGAGGATGGTCCGGGAGACCCGCCTTTCCCCCGACAACCTCATCTACCCTATGTTCGTCACCTTCGGCAAGGGCGTGAAGGACGAGATCAAATCGATGCCCGGCAATTATCGCCTCTCGGCCGAGAACGCGGTAGTGGAGGCGAAGGAGGCGTGGAATCTGGGCATTCCGGCCATCATCCTCTTCGGCATACCCGAGACCAAGGACGAAGAAGGGTCCGAGGGATGGCGCGAAGACGGTGTAGTGCAGAACGCCATCAAGGCGATCAAGGACGCCGTGCCGGAGATGGTAGTCATCACCGACGTATGCATCGATGAATACACCACCCACGGCCACTGCGGCCTGGTGAAGGGTGACAAGATCCTCAACGACGAGACGCTGGAGCTGCTGGCCCGCATGGCAGTAAGCCACGCCAAGGCAGGCGCCGACATGGTCGCCCCGTCCGACATGATGGACGGCCGCGTCGCCGCCATCCGCGGCAGCCTCGACGACGAGGGGTTTGAAAACATCCC
The DNA here is from genome assembly GCA_029859385.1 of Nitrospirota bacterium. Lineage (GTDB taxonomy): Bacteria > Nitrospirota > JAOUDF01 > JAOUDF01 > JAOUDF01 > JAOUDF01. The sequence goes on along the minus strand of JAOUDF010000083.1, from coordinate 9,077 downwards.
GATCATGGCCTACTCAGCCAAGTATGCCTCGGCCTTCTACGGCCCGTTTCGCGACGCCGCCGACTCGGCCCCCAAGTTCGGCGACCGCCGGTCGTATCAGATGGACCCGGCCAACGGCAGGGAAGGGATGCGCGAAGTCACCCTCGACATCGAGGAGGGCGCCGACATCATCATGGTGAAACCGGCCCTGGCCTACCTCGACATCATCTACCGGATACGGAATGAGTTCGACTACCCCGTGGCCGCCTACCATGTGAGCGGCGAATACTCGATGATCAAGGCAGCCGGGAAGATGGGCTGGCTCGACGAAGACCGCGCCATGATGGAGTCGCTGTTAGCCATAAGGCGTGCCGGGGCAGAGATGATTCTGACTTATTATGCGAAAGAAGCAGCGAAAAGGCTGTAATAGGTCATATAAGTCCTATACGACCTATAGAAAGAATAAGAGATGACCGAACGCAACTTCAAATACCAGTCCGCCATGCCCGAAGGGCTGATGGTCGATTTTGACCAGGCCCCCTTCATCGTAATCTGGGAACTCACCCAGGCCTGCAACCTGGCCTGCGTCCACTGCCGGGCCGAGGCCCAGCCCAAGCGCCACCCGCTGGAGCTTTCGACGGAAGAAGGTTTCAAGTTGCTCGACGAAATCAAGCGCTTCGGCGACCCGCTCTTCGTCATCACCGGCGGCGACCCGCTCATGCGGGAAGACATGTTCGACTTCATCGATTATGCCCACAAGATCGGCCTGCGTGTCGCAGTTACGCCGTCCGCCACTCCTCTACTGACCAAAGAGAATATTGCCCGGATGGGAGAAAAGGGAATCAGCCGCATGGCCATCAGCCTCGACGGCGCCACCGCCGAGACCCATGACAAATTCCGCGCCGTCGACGGTTCGTTCGAGATCACCATGAACGCCATCAACGCCTGCCGCGACCTGAACGTCCCCATCCAGATCAACACCACCGTCACCCGGCAGAGCAAGGCGGAGCTGGGGCAGATCGCAGAGATGGTGAAGGACTTCGGCGCCGTGCTCTGGAGCGTCTTTTTCCTGGTACCGACCGGAAGGGGCGAGGAGAAGGATGAGGTAACGCCGGAGGAGTATGAAGAGATCCTCAACTGGCTCTATGATACGTCGCTGACCATGCCGTACAACATAAAGACCACCGCCTGCACCCATTACCGCCGCGTGATCCTTCAGAGGAAGAAGGCCGAAAAGATGGCCCAGATGGAGAAGGAAGGAAAGGTCGTTGAGGCCCAGGGCGCCGACATTCAGGGGCCCGGATTCGCCATCTTCAAGGACGGCATGAACCGCGCCATCCGCGCCGTCAACGACGGCAGCGGCTTCGTCTTCATCTCCCACATCGGCGACATCTTCCCGTCGGGCTTTCTGCCGATCAAGGCGGGCAATGTCCGCGACGAGAGCCTCGTCACCGTCTACCGCGAATCCCCCATGTTCAAGGACCTGCGCGATCCCGACAAGCTCAAGGGCAAGTGCGGCGTCTGCGAATACAAGAAGGTCTGCGGCGGTTCCCGCGCCCGCGCCTATGCCGTCACCGGCGACTACCTGGCCGAAGAACCGTACTGCACGTATATTCCCGTCAAGTGGAAGAGGCAGCAGGAACAGAGCGGCTGATTACCGGCAGCGGCGCACCTCTTCAGCGGTAAACGCCTGCAGGTCAGCCTGAAAACTCTCTACGTCAATTCCCGGCAACCTTAGACCCCGCAGAACCGCGGCAGCCTTTTCTATGCACTCACACAGCACGCTGATTGCCTGCTGTCGACCTGCACTCCTGAACAGTTCGAAATCGATTCTCACATCGCACTCGAAGAGCTTTTTGGCCTTCGTATACTTCTTCCGTGGCTCGAAGAAGCAAAACTTGAACTCCGGCGCAACACAAATGATGTCTATAAGCAGCTCTTCAAGGCCGTGGCCATAGGACTTGTCGGCAAAGTACGTTGAAAGGCGCTCCGACAATTCAGTGAAAAGTTCAGCATTGGCTCCAAGGCCGTCGGATATCTCCAGCGCAAATCTGATTCTCATTGTGTCATCAATCTGTGCCGCTCATGCCCCGACTATTACAATCCTGTGGGTCGTCTGCGACACCTCGCGGATATCCCCCTCACATGACCTCACTTCACCGAAGATGCTCCTGATGTGAATAGTGCCGTTCTCCTTCCGCACGCTGTCCACGTCTTCGAGCAGCAGCTCCTCGGTTCCGTCGGTTTTTCTGAAAAATGCATTGATCCCGCACATGGGCTACCTCCTTATCATGAGTTGAGCAGAAAATGTAATCATGGTATGTGTAATAGGGCACGAGGTCAACGGGCAAAAGGAGTCGTCATGAAATCACTTTATCGGAAGACCCTTCAATGGTTCAGCGGGATCATTGCCCTGGCCCTTCTTCTGCCGATGGTCTCCCATTCCGGCGAGTCGGCCGAAAGGGTCATGACCGGCCTTGATGTGCTTGAATCCGGCGGATTTCAGGAACTCCGTGGCAAGTGGGTCGGCGTCATCACCAACCACACCGGCGTGAACTCGTCCGGTCGACATATCGTCGACCTTCTCTGCAACGCGCCCGGCGTAAAGATGGCGGCGATTTTCACCCCGGAGCACGGATTTGAAGGCAAGCTCGATGAAAAGGTTGCTTCCGGGACCGATCCGGCGTCACGGCTTCCCGTCCACAGCCTCTATGGAACCAGTCAGCGGCCCACCAATGAACTCCTGAAAGGGCTCGATGCGCTTGTTTTCGATATACAAAGCGTGGGAGTACGTTTTTATACCTACATCACCACCATGGCCTACGCCATGGAGGAGGCAGCCGAGAATGGGCTCGATTTCTATGTCCTCGACCGGCCCAACCCCGTCGATGCGTCGGTGGTAGAAGGCCCCGTGCTCGACGAAGGCCTCCAGTCATTCACCGCTTATTTCCCCATGCCCGTCCGCCACGGCATGACCATGGGCGAGTTGGCCCTCATGTTCAACACCGAGTACAAGATCGGCGCAAAGCTCCATGTCATTCCGATGCGCGGCTACCAGCGCGACCTCGACTACGATGACACCGGGCTGCCGTGGCCCGCCCCCTCCCCCAACCTGCGGACCTTGACGCAGACAAAGCTTTATCCGGGGGTAGCCCTCATCGAGAGCGCCAACGTCAGCGTCGGGCGAGGCACGGCAACCCCCTTCGAACTTGTCGGCGCCCCGTGGATTAAGAAGGATGAGCTGGCGCGCTACCTTTCAGGACAAAATCTGGCAGGGGTGAAGTTTGTCGCCGAGGAGTTTGTGCCCGCAGAAAACAAGTACAAGAACAAGGTCTGCCAGGGCGTCAGAATTGTCATTGCCGACGATGACGCCCTCGACCCCGTTGTCCTCGGCCTGGAGCTTACGGCTGCCCTCTACCGGCTCTACCCCGACCAGTTTCTCATCGACAAGACCCTTCCCATGTTCGGGTCACAGGAGGTGTTGGATGCCATCCAAGACTGCGCCTCCACGGAATCGATCGCCTGCGTGTGGGAACCGCAGCTCGAGCGGTTCAAGGCCATGCGGGCGAAATACCTGTTGTATCCGTAAATTCGCGACACCCAATTTGTTCAGCATTCAGGGACCCTCCGAAAGCAAAAAAGGAATCCGCTCATTTAGCGCCACGACATAACATTGAAAATTCGGATTGACATTCCGTGTTTTCAATGTTAATTATGGGTATGATTAAGAGGCTTGCCTATCTCAAACAACTCTCAAATGCCTTGCGACGCTCGCCGGTTGTAGCCCTCCTTGGGCCCCGCCAATGCGGCAAGACCACTCTCACCCGCATATATGGCGAGGGCAAGGAGGCGCTCTATTTCGACCTCGAATCTCAGCCGGATATACGACGCCTGCAAAATCCCGAGCTCATCCTCGGTTCATCTCGCGGGCTTGTCATCCTCGACGAAATTCAGCGAATGCCCGAACTTTTCAACACCCTCCGGGTAGTGGTCGACCGACCGGAAACAAAGGCTCACTTTCTGATCCTGGGCAGTGCATCGCCCGATGTAGTCAAGGGAGTTTCCGAGACACTGGCAGGCCGGGTTGAGTTTGTCGAACTATCCGGCTTTGATATAGGCGAAACAGACGCTGATTCGTGGAAAGATATGTGGCTGCGCGGCAGCTTCCCTCGCTCGTTCCTCGCCAACTCCGATGATGACAGCATGGCATGGCGAGAGGGTTTCATCCGCACCTTCCTCGAAAGGGATATCCCTCAACTGGGGATCACCATTCCCGCCGCGGCCATGCGGCGATTCTGGACAATGCTGGCGCATTACCACGGCCAGACCTGGAATGCGTCGGAACTGGCCCGTTCAATGGGACTCACCGACAAGACCGTCCGCTCCTATCTCGATATCCTGACTGGTACCTACATGATTCGCCAGCTTCAACCATGGCATCAAAATATCAGCAAGCGCCAGGTCAAAGCGCCGAAGATATACCTGAAGGATTCGGGTATTTTACACACACTGCTAAGCATCTCCGACTACCACAGTCTAATGGGACATCCTCGGCTGGGGGCATCGTGGGAAGGTTTTGCCGTAGAGCAGTTCATGCGAATTGTCAGACCGGCACAGGCATATTTCTGGGCGACCCACAGCGGAGCTGAAATCGACCTGTTTTTCCTGCATGGGGGACATCGATACGGTGTAGAGTTCAAGTTCAGCGAGGCCCCGGAAGTTACCCGGTCAATGCGTATCGTTTTGGCCGATCTGAACCTCGACCATCTCTGGATTATTTACCCGGGAGAAGAACTTTACCCGGTTGACGAGCAGATAACCGTTGTGCCGCTATCCCGACTTGCGGAAATATCTGCATTACTGTCATAGCCGGTTCTTATCGGAAAACGGCTATTTTCATCCTGCGGTGTCAACAATGGAAATCCCAACCAGAACACTCGGCAGAACAGGTTGCGAAGTCCCTATCCTTGGCCTTGGCGGAGAGGGCGTCCTCAGGACATTCGGCTACGAAAAGGAGGCCTACGCCCTCATCAACAGGGCGCTCGACCTGGGTGTGACCTACTGCGAATCGGCGCGGGCCTACTCCGGCAGCGAGAGTTATTACGGCCTGGCGCTGAGGGAGCGCCGCAACGATATTTTCCTCACGAGCAAGTCCCACGCTCGGGACCGCGAGGGCGCGCTGGCCCACCTGCACGAGACGCTTGGGAACATGAAGACCGATCATCTCGACCTATGGCAGGTGCACGATGTGCGGACCGATGAGGATATCGCAGAGATCTTCGAGCCCGGTGGCGCCATAGAGGCGTTTGCCGAGGCAAAGGAGAAAGGCCTTACAAGATTCATCGGCGTCACCGGCCACCACGACCCGCACATCCTCAAAAAATGCATGGAGCTGTTCCCCTTCGACACCGTACTGATGCCGGTAAATCCCGCCGAACCGCACTACCACAGCTTTATCGACGTGGTGCTCCCCGTTGCCCTTGAGAAGGAGATGGGGATCATCGGGATGAAGGTCTATTTCCGCGGCCTAGCCAGCCGAATTCCCGGATACCGAGGCATGGAGCCCTACTACCGCTTCGCCCTCTCCCACCCCGTTACCACCGCGGTCATCGGCTGCGACACCATCCCGCAGCTGGAAGAAAACGTCCGCTTTGCCACCGCCTTTTCCCCATGAGCGCCGACGAGAGGCAGGAACTGGTCGACGCCATCGCGCCCTATGCGCGGCAGCTTATGTATTACAAGCCGTGACGCAAGACAATCGGGCCACCGCATGTAACACTGATTTTTCAGCTTAATACCCCGGGGGGGGCAACGTTCTCGCAGAGCAGTGGCAGGAGGCCCCTGTCAATTCTCCAGGGCCTGTTGCCGAAACAGAGCATTACAGACTAAGCGCGGCGGCCCAATGGTTTTCAAGCATGGAGTTTGCGGTCATGATGGATGTAATAGAGAAAATTTTTATCTGGGGCATTCCTCTACTGGTCATCTTCGTGGCGCTTCGGGCCAGAGGTGCGCACCGTGACCTGAACAGCGTCTTCAAACGGTTGGCACAGGAAACCGGCGGAAAGCTTTCCCGTTCCGATGAAATCCGGTATCCGATTCTCACCGTGAACCATCAGGGACGCGAGTTTGTCATCACCAACGGGTTGGCCACGGGGGGTGAGGTATGGGTTACAAAACTCTCGCTGGACAATCACCTCGACCAGCCATTCCAACTGCGTATCCAGCCCACTGACCCCATTGAGGAATTCTCCAAGAAGCTCGGATTTCAGGATGTTGAATTAGGCAACGCCGACTTCGACAAGCAGTACCTGGTAAAAACGCAGGATGCATCGAGGGCGAAAACCCTGGTGGACCGGGAATTACAGCAGCTACTGGTGGATATCAGGCCCTTGCAGCCCGAACTCTGGATTACCGAGAAATATATCGCTTTGTCCACGCAGATGCAGCATGACCTGGATGGCTACAGGAAGCTGGTAAAACTGGGGCGCAAGCTGTGTGAACTTCGAAACAAGTAATATGGGTGGCGTGGGCTTGTGGCAGCCCTCGTGACCAATACCTGTTTTGAACTGCTCGTCCCGATAAAATCCCAAAGCAAACAATCACATATGTTACGACATTTTTTTACTCGCACTAACGGTTAGCATATGCTAAATATTGTTATTGTCGTTCAGATAATAACTGGTTGGGCAGCAATAATAAACGAATGGTCAAGCAAGTAGCCAACCCTAGACTTATAGACGTTTTTGGCGCCGACTTCTCTCAAGATGATGTTGGATTTGCAATTCCACGCCTGCACTGTGATATCCCACTCTATGTTGACCCGTTCCTGCTGTGGATCTCCGACAATCCAATGTACCGTGCTTTGCATGAAGAGGTAGTTGGTTTTTTTCGGTTGGTTAGTGAGTACGTTCGGACTGGTCGCGTCGAAGCCGCGGCTCAACTTCTCGCCGGTTGCAAAGAACCTCTTGCGATGGGTTTGGGATATGCCTCAGGGTCTCGCCAGGGAAGCAACATTGGGCCAAAACTTATAGGCTCAATCCTTCATACTCATGAGGCGGTCCCCCAACTCCGGGAGGGCCACATCCGCCATATAGAAGAGCTGCAACTTGTGGTTCCAAACTTCGCGGAGGATCGCGCGAGCGATACGGCAAGTTCCATTCTCAAGAAGTTCTTTCTTGAGTACACGGCAGAACAAGCCATAGCTCATAAAATTCCTGTGCGAAAAACCCGCCTAGGGCAGATATATGATCCGTCACGAATGCTGTGGGTTCCTGCACCTGAAGTTCCCTTGCCTTACAACCCAGTGGACGGATCTCCGATTCTACTCGTTCCGCTTGACATGCTACGAAGGCTGCCATGGATCAACTACGACGATTATTACCGATCATCCTTCGCCTCGCGTGTCTTGGAGTCAGATAGGCGAGACAGGCGCGTCGCGAAAGAAGCGGTACTCGATTTCAATTCACGGAACTATGTCGAAGTCGAAAGGTACGTATCGGAGCGAGAAAAGATTGGTTACCAATGTCATCCAGACCCGCTATTTTCGCCACTGACACCTGCGACTCTCAGATCAAAGTACAAGGAATTGCGGGAACTTCCAGCTGGCTCACAAGACGGTGCAGATCGCCGCTACGAAGATCTCGTTTTCGATTTATTGTCATCTCTGTTTTATCCGATGCTTGAGTTTGCAGAAAATAAAGTACGAACCGTATCCGGCGCTCATATTCGAGATCTCATTTTCTACAATGACGGCAAGAGCGACTTCTGGCGAGACCTTCGCGATCGTTACGAAGCGCGACAACCGGTCTTTGAGATGAAGAATGTCCGCGCCTTAGAATCCGAGCACGTCAATCAGTTGTTTAGATACCTTGATGAAGAGTTTGGTCGTTTTGGTGTCTTGCTGACTAGAAATCCCATTCCAGCTTCTGTAACCAAGAATATTGTTGACCTCCACTCCTCAAAAAGGGTGGCGATTCTAGTACTAGATGATCGAGATATCGAGTTAATGATGTCCCTTCTAGATTCCGGACGACATCCGTCTGATGTCATAAAGAAGAAGTTTATTGAGTTTACACGGCTGTTGCCAAAGTGAGGAAACGATGACTGATAAAAAGACAGCTCCGACAGAGGAGAATGTAAAACGATTCAGATTCCTTTCCCCCATGCTCGATTCAGCGCTCTCGGAAATGAGGGAATTTTCAAAAAAGAAACAAGACGGAATTGTGAGTGGCACAAAAATAAAGATTCTTAACCGCTTGTTGACCGACATTAAGGACGTCGTCAAACAAGAGGAAAGCGCTGCGTACCTGGATGCCCTATCTGAGGAGGAATTGCCTCAAAACAGCGATGCCGTTTTGATCCTAGGACAGTACCGTGCCGCATTGGACAGTTTCGAAAGTCGTAACACGCGAACGATCAACTACAAGAAAACATGGATCACGAAGGAATGGATTGAAGCAAATGAGGAGGAAGAATACGAGGAAGATAATGAAGAAGACGAATAGGCATAGAACATTGCAGCCCAACAACCGAGTCCAGATGACGTCGGCGCCGACGTGCCGCCGCGGCTGAAGCGGGGCGTTATGCTTTATGAACAAGCTATCAGGAGGGTCGAATGTCAAGAAAATATTTTAGTATTGCGGGGAGCTTAAGAAATCCAACTGCAGCTTATGAGATAGTCGACAACCGAATTGTTTCATTGAGCAAGTCGAGCTTTTTTCTCGCCTCATTACTACCTTGGCTCCCATGGGAGCGCGGTGGGAGCTACGAGATATCGTCCAATTCTACAATTGTTGACATAAAGCGAGGCGCCAACGGCGGAGCCGTAGTTATCAAAGATGGCCCCAAAACAATGGATTTTTGGATTTGTGAAGAAGATATCGAAGACTTTGTCTCTGAAATACGCGGCCTAACCAGGCAATAGAACATTTAAAGTCTACAGAGATAGTATTCACCTGACACCCCGCCCTTGAACGGGAGTCAGACTTAAGAATTGAGTTTTCCTCACCAAAACCCTAATTTTCAAGCCCCGGCCTTATAGCCCCCCCCTCAAAACCCGCCCCCATCGCTATTAAACCCACGCCCGGCTTTGACCACCA
>JAOUDF010000325.1 GCA_029859385.1 Nitrospirota bacterium | reverse complement strand
CGCCGGCGCGGCTTATTCTATCGACAAAAGAACAACTCCGTTTTATCGTCCCCTATACCCTCAGCGGCCCCATTGCCGTCTGAACTACGCGTCTTTTCAAGGCCTAAAACTCATACCAATCCATCGATACGCCCCAAAAGCCCGTCGACCTTGTCTTTAACGACGCCCTTTTGCTTTTGCAGTCTTAGAACCTTATCTTTTAAATCCTGTATCTGCCTGTCTTTTTCTTCGTTTAAAGCCCTATACTCGTCTACCTCTTTTGAGGCGGCCTCCAGCTTTTTAAGAAGCCTTAAGACCCTCTCCTCCAGTTTTCCGAGATTTTCATTTTCCGGAGTCATTTGCGCACCGTAAGTCGATTAATACTTCCATACAAAAAATACCGCATACGCGTATGAAATAAAAGTCTTTTTCAGGCATTATACTTAAATGTATTTTACTTTTATTGTCAATGAAAGTCAAGGGATACGTTGGGGAATATTCCGTTTCGGATAAGGCAAATAATCCTCGCATCAACATGACGGCGCAAGGTATAGAGGAGCTAACTTCCGGCTTGAGGACAATTGACGTGAAAAACCAGAACTAAATCGTTGTTATTGGCGAAACTCAACGTAAAAACATGAAAAAACCGCAATAAACTCTTAAAATCAAATCATGTCGCTGGCGTCAGCGAGGCGTACTTTACCGCAAGTTTTTTAACTCCGGCCGTCTCGAAGCGCACGACGAGTTTTATGTCCTCTCCCTTTCCCGTGCGCTCCCTAACCACGCCGAGCCCGAAGATGGGGTGTATGACCCTCATGCCGATCTTCCACGGCTGATCGGTTTGAGAAATATCCGTGTCGGCTACGGCGTCGTTGTATCTGTTGACCTGGCTATCTTCAGACGTATAATATATCGCTCCTGTGTCGACGTGTTTTGATTCCCGGGACTGCCTTGCCGGTTCGACCTCGACGTAATCGACACACTCCGACGGCATCTCGTCAACGAAACGCGAGCGCGCCTGATAGCGCGCCTCGCCGTAGACCGTGCGCATCCTGGAGGCGTAGACGTAAAGGCGCTCCATAGCCCTCGTCATCGCCACATAGCAGAGCCTTCTTTCCTCTTCGAGCTCGTCGGAGCTCTGGGCCGAACGCGAATGGGGAAATAGCCCCTCTTCCATGCCGGTTAAAAAAACCGTGTTGAACTCGAGCCCCTTTGCCGAATGTATCGTCATGAGCGTCAGCCTGTCGGTCTGCTCGTCGTAGGCGTCGATGTCGCTTATGAGCGCTACGTGGTCCAAAAATCCCGTAAGGGTCGGTTCCGCTTCGGCGGTCTCGTAGTCCTTAATTGCCGAGATAAGCTCGAAGATGTTCTCAATGCGGTCCTTGGCCTCTTCGGTATTTTCCTCCTGCCACATCATCATGTAGCCGGAATCCTCCAGCAGACGAAGCGCGCTTTCGTTAAGGCTTATCGAGCCGAACCCGGCCTTGAAGTCCTTGCAAGCGGAGACGAAATCGCCCAATCTCGTCTTGCCGAACATCCCGCGCTCCACTGCCGCGATCATTCCGTCGAGCAGTGGCATCCCCATCTCGGCGGCGGCAAGGCGCATCTTGTCGAACGTGGCCGGCCCGACCCCTCGGCTGGGCGTATTGACGGCGCGGCGAAGGCTGACCATGTCGTTCGGGTTCGCCATAAGCCGCAGGTACGAAAGGGCGTCGCGTATCTCCATGCGATCGTAAAAGCGCACGCCCCCGACTATCGTATAGGGAATGCCTCTGCGTATGAGCTCTTCCTCGAAGTTTCTGCTCTGCGCGTTGGTCCTGTAAAACACTGCAAAATCCCTGTAAGAGAGCGCCGCTTCATCGCGGCGCAGGGCGCCAAGCCTGTTAACGACAAGCCTGACCTCCTCGTGCTCGTCGCGCGATTCCTCAAAGACGATTCTATTGCCCTCGGGGTTGTCGGTCCATAAGTTCTTTTCAAGACGCCTGCTGTTCTTTTCGATAACCGCGTTTGCGGCGCTCAAGATATACTTCGTCGACCTATAGTTCTGTTCCAGCTTTATCACTTCCGCGTCGGGGTAATCGCGGTGAAAGTCCAGCATGTTGTTTATATCTGCCCCCCTCCATCCGTAGATGGACTGATCCGGGTCTCCGACCGCAAACAGATTCCTTGTTTCCGAGGCAAGCAGGTTCGTAAAGACGTACTGCGCTCTATTCGTATCCTGATACTCGTCGACCAATATATAGCGTATCTGCCTGTGATACCTGGCCAGAAGCTCTGAATTGCCCTTCAACATCCTTATCGGCTCGCAGATAAGGTCTCCGAAATCCATGCATCCCGTCTCGCGCAGTTTTTTCTGATAGAGGGTATATATCTTTGCTACTCGCTCGGTAAGAAAGTCTCCGGCCTGACGGCTGAACTCCGCCGCGCTGACGTTATCGTTCTTGGCCTGGGAAATTCTCGCAAGCACGGCCTTCGGAACCATCGACTTGTCG
>JAOUDF010000324.1 GCA_029859385.1 Nitrospirota bacterium | reverse complement strand
GCCTCTATCAATAGAAGCACCGCGACGCCTATGATGCCCATACATACGAGCACGAGAATTATGTCGTCAAAGAGCGTCAGCATCTTGTCGATCTTTAGGACTATCTTATTGTGCAATTGATCGTCTTTATAACCCTTTTCTTCCATACACGCCACCCCGGGCAAAGCGATATAAACATAAAAAAATTATACAACAAAAAAATCAACTTGGCAATCTGATTGAAACCCCGCGCGAACCGTCACTGGCGGCTTGCGCCGGCCTCACCGCTCTGATATACTCAAAAAAAAGCGCATGCGGGGAATATATGCCCTTTAAAATCGGCAATCTCATCAAAGGCAAGTATTGCCAGGCCGCGTCGAAGGAGACGATCAAGAGCCTCAACCCGGCCGACGCCAGGGACGTGGTAGGTATCGTGCCGGCCTCAGGCCCGCGCGACGTCGATGCGGCTGTAGCTGCGGCAAAAAACGCTTTTCCGGCATGGAGCACGACGCCAGCGCCAAAGCGCGCCGAGATAATCTACAGAGCCGCCGAGGCGATTTTAAAGGATAAGACAAGACTCGGTCGCCTCGTTACAAGAGAGATGGGAAAGATTCTGCCCGAAGGGCTCGGGGACGTCCAGGAAGCCGTTGACATGGCATACTACATGGCCGGAGAGGGAAGGCGCATGTCCGGCCAGACCGTCCCGTCGGAGCTTGCCGATAAAGACTGCAAGAGCGTTCGCGTGCCGGTAGGCGTCTTTGCGCTGATAACGCCGTGGAACTTTCCGACCGCCATACCGGCATGGAAGATCTTTCCGGCGCTCGTAGCCGGAAATACTGTGGTATTGAAGCCCTCAAGCCTGACGCCCGTGTGCGCGGCAATGCTTGCCGATATCGTAAACAGGGCCGGGCTTCCCCCGGGGGTCTTGAACATCGTTCACGGCCCCGGTGAAACTACTGGCACTTACCTTGCGGCCCATCACGGCATAGACGGCATTTCATTTACCGGGTCATCCGCGGTGGGGCATCGAATCGCCACGCTTGCGCTCGCCAACCACAAGGAGTACTCCTGCGAGATGGGCGGAAAAAACCCGATAATCGTCATGGACGACGCCAACCTCGATCAGGCCGTAAAGGGCGCTCTCTGGGGGGCCTTCGGCACGACCGGCCAGCGTTGCACCGCCGCAAGCAGGCTTATCGTCCATACAAAGATCTACGCACGCTTCATTTCCTCGTTTGTTAAAGCTGCAAAAAAACTCAAGCTCGGTGACGGGCTCAGGGGCGCAGACGTTGGGCCTCTTATCAGCCTTGATCAGATGAAAAAGGTCCTCGCTTACATAGAGATAGGGAAAAAAGAGGGCGCAAGGGTTTTGTTCGGCGGCAACCGCGCAGCGACGGGGGCGCTAAAAAACGGCAACTTTATCAGTCCGACCGCCTTTACAGACGTCAAGCCGGATATGCGCATCGCCCAAGAGGAGATCTTCGGCCCGGTAGTGTCGATTCTAAAGGCGGAAACCTTTAAAGACGCGATAGCAAAGGCCAATGGCGTAGATTACGGGCTCTCCTCGGCCATATACACACAAAACGTCAACAATTGCGCGATTGCGGAGCGCGACCTCGACACGGGAATTGTCTACATAAACGCCCCGACGATCGGCGCCGAGATACAACTGCCCTTCGGCGGCTTTAAAAAGAGCGGTTTCGGCAGAAAGGAGGCCGGGGGCAGAGGCGGCGCTCTCGACACCTTCACCAGATGGAAGGTTGTCTATCGCGACTTTTCAGGCGCACTGCAAAAGGCGCAGATAGATTGACTCATCGCCATGAAAAAAAATACGGCGGCTATTGATTTCAAAAGATTGAAATCAATAGCCGCCGGACAATAAAAATTCTGTTGCATAAATCGCATTTTTGCTATAATTAAATTTCTGTACTAAAACTAATTACAAATTTCCAGGAGGTCTTTGATATGGATCCGGTCAATTTTACAGGCGACGAAGTTTTAAACATGGCTGTCCGCATAGAGGAGAACGGCTACAGGTTCTATACCGACGCGGCTAAGGCGACAAACTCAAAGCCTCTCAAGGACCTGTTTTTAAGCCTCGCTGAAGACGAAAAGGACCATGCGGCGACCTTTGCCGCGCTGAGAAAGACCCTGCCGGAAAAACAGGCGAGCGGTTTTGACCCGTACGGCGAAGAGGCCCAGCTTTATCTGTCCGCCCTTGCCGACACCGAGATCTTCTCGTCGCCCGATAAAGGCAAGAAGCTCGGCGCGGCCATTGCGGAACCAAAGGAGGCGATCAATTACGCCATCGGCAAGGAAAAGGATTCAATCCTTTTTTATTACGAAATTCTGAAGATGGTCCGTGAAAAGGACATACCGCTTCTGGAAAAGCTCATTGACCAGGAGAAGGACCACCTCATGAAGCTCGTAAAGATTCACAAGATACTTTAAAACAAAAAAAATCAACGAGGAGCCGGAATATGACGGAATACGT
>JAOUDF010000082.1 GCA_029859385.1 Nitrospirota bacterium | reverse complement strand
CCGTTGCCCCTTGACCGGCAAATTCTCATGTGTTAGGGTTTCGCCATGTCCAGAATCCTCATAATCCACGGCCCCAACCTCAACATGCTCGGCACGCGCGAGCCGGAGCACTACGGCACCCTCACCCTCGATGAGATCAACAAGCAGTTGAGCGCTCTGGCAAAGGAGCTGGGAGTCGAGGTCGAGATCCACCAGTCCAACGTCGAGGGGGAGATCGTCACCCTCATCCAGCAGACCCTTGGAAAGTTCAAGGCCATCGTCATCAACCCCGGCGCCTATACCCACACCAGTGTTGCCATCCGCGACGCCGTGGCTGCTGTTGGGGTGCCTACGGTGGAGGTCCATCTTTCCAATATCTATAAACGCGAAGAGTTCCGGCACCATTCGTATATCGCCCCCGTGGCAGCGGGCCAGGTGAGCGGCTTCGGCATCAACAGTTACCTGCTCGGTCTTCGGGCAGCATCAGGTCTTGCCAAGTGACCCCACCCTTCCCCGGCCGAATCAATCGAGTCCGCGAGAAGATCGCCACCCAGGGGCTCGACGCAGCCCTTATTACCACCCCTGAAAATGTCCGCTACCTTTCGGGCTTCACCGGCTCCTCCGGTTTTGTCCTCGTCTCTTCCGCGACGGCCTTCTTCATTACCGATTTCCGCTACAAAAGTCAGGCAGCGCAGGAGACCCACGGGCTGGAGGTCGTCATCCTCAAGAAGACCTTGGTCGACGAGGTCGCCCGGATCGCCGGAGAAACCGGCCTGAAGCGGGTCGGTCTCGAGGCGAAGAATGTGACGCTGGACCTGCACGACAGGGTCATCGCCGCCATGCCCGATGCAGAGCTTATCGCCGTAATCGACCTGGTGGAGGAGTTCCGCATCGTGAAGGATGCGGGCGAGCTGGATAAAATGCGGGAGGCTATTCGTCGTGCGGAATCGTCCCTCACCGCCCTGCTGCCCCGGCTGAAACCCGGCCTGCCCGAGCGGGAGTTTGCCCTCATGCTCGAGGAAGAGGTCCGCCGCGCGGGAGCCCGGAAGATCCCCTTCGACACCATCGTCGCATCGGGACTTCGAGGGGCGCTGCCGCACGGAGTCGCGTCTGACAAGAAACTGGAATCGGGCGAAATGATCACCATCGACTTCGGCGCCGAGGCGGGCGGCTATTTCTCCGACATGACCCGCACCGTCTTTCTCGGAAGTTCCCCCACCGCGAAACAGCAGGAGATCCACGACACGGTCCGCAAGGCCCAGGATGCCGCCATTGCAGCCGTTAAGCCCGGCGTGCCGATGGTCGATATTGACGCCGCCGCGCGGAAGGTGATCGTCGATGCGGGGTACGGTGACTATTTCGGTCACGGCACCGGCCACGGCGTAGGGCTCGCCGTGCATGAGCAGCCGAACGCCTCTCCCCAGGGGAAGGGCGAGGCCCGCGAGGGGATGGTCTTCACCATCGAGCCGGGAATCTACATCCCCGATCTGGGTGGGGTACGCATCGAGGAGATGGTACTGGTCACGGCCACCGGCTGCGAGGTGCTCACGTCATTTCCCCGGGAATTACGTTGCCTCTGATCCTATCCTTTGCTTTACAATCCTCCTTTGCTGATATAAAAATCAATACAAGGCTGTGTGCCACCCTCATAACGGAACGCCCATGAAAGAAAGCACCCTCATCGTAAAAGGCATGGACTGCCCTTCCTGCGTCAACACCATTGAGCAGACGCTTCGGAAGGAACCGGGTATTGCCGAGATTTCCGTGAACCTCGTGGCGGAAAAGGCAACGGTGGTCCACGACGAAAATCTGCTTCCCCTCGCCGACCTCATGAAGAAGATTAAGGCGCTGGGGTACGAGGTCGAGGATGCCGAAGTACTGCTGGAAAAAGGTGAGCATACCCGCAGCCACGGAGAGGCAAACCTGGGCATCGAGTGGATACGGCTGGCCGTGGTGGGTATTCTGGTAGCCCTTAGCTGGTCGGGGGTGCTCCAACCTTTCACGGGCACGCTCGATGTGGCGATCTTTGCCATTGCCATCGGCATCTACCCCTTTCTGGGCAAATGCTGGCGCACCCTGAAGGCCCGCGCCATCGACGCCGACCTCTTCATGACCCTGGGCGTGACCGCCGCCACCGCCATCGGAGAATTCCTCTCCGCCGCCGTCATCGCCTTTTTCATGCTGATCGCCGAGATGCTGGAGCAGATCACGTCGCGAAGGAGCAGGAAGGCCCTGGCCGACCTCATCGACACGGCCCCCGAAACCGCCCGGGTGAAGCGTAACGGCAAGGATGTCGAGGTACCGGTGGCGCAGATCCATCATGAGGACATCGTGCTGGTGCGAAGCGGGGACAAAGTCCCGGTAGACGGCATCATCACCTCCGGTTCCGGCTCCCTCAACCAGGCCCCCATTACCGGCGAATCGATCCCCGTGGACAAGGGCGTCGGCGACGAAGTGTATGCCGGTACCATCAACCAGTCGGGCGCATTCCAGATGTCGGTGCTGCGGAAGGGCAAAGACACCACCCTGGGCCGGATCATCGAGCTGGTGGAAAAGGCCTCTGCCAACAAGGCGCCGGTGCAGCGGGTCGCCGACCGGTTCGCGGCCTGGTTCACTCCGGCCATCCTCGTCATTGCCGGCGGGACCTGGCTGATCACCGGCAAACTCATCTCTGCCATCACCGTCCTCGTCGTCGCCTGCCCCTGCACCGTGGCCCTGGCCACCCCTCTCGCCGTGGTAGCGGGCATCGGCAAGGCCTCGCGCCGGGGAATACTCATCAAAGGGGGCCGCCACCTCGAAACCCTGGGGAAGGTCCATACCGTGATATTCGACAAGACCGGCACCCTTACCATGGGGGAGCCGCGGGTCACCGATATCCGCTGCATGGGTGGATTCTGCGACACCGACGTGCTCCAGCTGGCCGCCATCGCGGAAAAACACTCCGCCCACCCGCTGGCGGGAGCAATCCTGAAAAAGGCCCGTGAAATGGGCCTGGAGATCCATGATCCAACCTCCTTCGAGACACATCACGGCAAGGGGGTCAGGGCGCAGTACGGCGACAAAACCGTGGCAGTGGGGACGCTGGAACTGCTCAAGGGGCACGAGACGGAGCTGACCGAGGACGACAGGAGTTTTATCCGGACAAAGGAAGAAGCCGGCGAAACGGTACTTCTCGTCTCGTGTAACGGCAGGCTTTGCGGTGCCATTGCCGTGGCCGACGTCGTGCGGGAAGAGGCCGTCCGGTGCGTCGAGGCGTTGCGCAATGCCCGGATCGGCCATATCATCATGCTGACCGGGGACAACCCGCGCACTGCTGCCCATATCGCCCAAAAGGTCGGCATCACCGAAGTCCACGCAGGCATGCTCCCCGAGGACAAGGTTAACAAGGTGGCGGAGATAGTGGGGAGCGGGCGTCAGGTCGCCATGGTCGGCGACGGCATCAACGACGCCCCGGCCCTGGCCCGCGCATCCGTCGGCATCGCCATGGGCGCCGCGGGGAGCGCCGCCGCCATCGAGGCCGCCGACGTAGCCCTCATGGCCGACGACCTGTCAAAACTGCCCGAGGCCATAGCCCTGGGGCAGCGGGCCTTCGGCACCATAAAGCAGAACCTCTTCCTGGGCATCACCTTCAACGTCATCGGCATCACCCTCGCCGCCACCGGCGTACTCACCCCGTTCACCGCCGCCGTGGCGCACGTCATTCCCGATGTGCTGGTGTTTGCGAATTCGGCGAGGTTGTTGCGATGAAAGAACTCGATTCAACGCTCCGCCCTCATGGCGGCTATCGTCGCCTGCGATCGTTTCAGGTTGCGGAAATCATCTATGACGGAACAGTCATATTTTGTGACCGTTTTATCACTACACGATCTCGCACCCATGACCAGATGGTACAGGCAGCCCGCAGCGGGCGACAGAATATTGCGGAAGGCAGCCGCGCTTCGGCGACATCGAGCCAAACCGAATTACGGCTCGTAAATGTCGCCCGGGCCAGTCTTGATGAGCTGTTGCTTGATTACGAAGATTTCCTGCGGCAGCGAAAGCTGCCGACCTGGGGAAAGGATGACCCGCAGGCGTGCACGGTTCGGTCAGTAGGGAAAACGAATCCGACTGATCGGTCGGATCAGACCGATCGGCCCGATGCAAATGCCTATGCCAAATGGATCAACGACCCGGACCCAGCCGTAGTTGCCAATACCTTGATCTGCCTGATTCATCAGGCCAACTACCTGCTTGACCGGCAGATAGCCGGCCTGGAGAAGCAATTCATCAGGGAAGGCGGCTACAGTGAACGGCTGCATGCCGCTCGCCTGAAAGAACGTCAAAGGCAAAGCAATCCGACCGATCCGTCTGATCAGACCGATCGGTCCGATAAAAAACTTTGCCAAACCTGCGGGAAACCCATGGTAGTCCGTACTTCCCGCAAAGGACCCAAAGCCGGTTCGCGATTCTGGGGCTGTTCCGGTTACCCTGATTGCAAAGTTACCCAGCCAATCGAGCCCTCGAGGCGCCTTTTCTTCCCTTGACAAATCGTATTACTTATGTAATCTTTTTAGCATACTGATGAGTAACTAAAGGAGGACCGACCGTGGCACTGAAACCGATCACCCTCAGGCTTGACGAAGAAGAATACGAAAAGCTTAAGCAGCACCTTGGCGAGTTCGGCGACCCTGATATCAATGTGGCCTATGTGGTGCGGGCCTACATCCGCGACCTCAACAGGACCATGCCGTTTCTGGTGAAGGCGGGCTGGGACCTCAAGAACTACTTCGGGATGCTCGGTTCATGGCTCAAACAGTTCAGCTCCATGGGCGACGCGGAGATGCTCTCGCGGATGATGGTTAATCCCTGGGCGATGTGGAATGCCCCCGGCGCCCCCGAGGGCAGCAGAGCCGGAACGACCGAAGAGGGGAAGAGCCGTCGCGCCCCCCGGACAAAGACCACAAAGGGGAAGGAAAAATAACGCCATGTTCAACGAGAATGCCATGAAGTCGATGATGGAGCTCTTCGCCAACCCTCTCTTCCGGCAGGGCTGTTTCGATTTTGCCATGAAGATGCAGCAGGAAGGTATGGAGGCGGCGAGAAAAGCGTGGAACATGCCGAAGGGATCGCCCTTTGGCAGCCCCGAAGAGTTCTATGCGAAGATGGAGGAGTTCTCCGCCCTTATGGGGTTTGTCTCCAGCGCAAAACATGATGAGCTGCGCAAGGAGAACGAAAAACTCAAAAAGGAAAACGACCTGCTCAAGGATATGGTAAAGGAGCTCCAGAACAACCTCTACAAGGAGGGGGCTGAAATGGCGCAGCAGTCATGGCAGAACCTCATTGAAAAACAGATGGAGGTGAACAAGGAGCTGGCAAAGAGCTTCTTTGACCAGTTCAAGGACTCGGGCAGGGACAAATAAAAACCGTTAATTAAACATCGGAATAGGCCGATAGTTGGTAACTCTTATACAGGAGGATGTCATGGAAAAGGGAACCGAAATGTTTGAAGAATGGATCAAACTGCAAAAGGACTTCATGGAAAACTGGGTAAAGGGCCAGAAGGATTTCATGGAGCAGTGGACCGAGGCGACGACAAAGTTCCAGAAGTCGTTTGCCGACATGGGCAAGGCCCAGGAAGGCCCGGCCAAGGATATGTTCGACCAGTATAACGCCTGGCTCAACACGATGATCAGCTCCTCGAAAGTCCTGACCGACGAAGCGGTGAAGATTCAGGGCGCATGGGTCAGCAGCGTGGAGAAGCAGATGGAGATGTACAAGAACTTCTCCAAGCTTTTCACGCCGCCCACGGCCGCCAAGTAATTTGTTCTTCGTCATTCCGGCGAACGCCGGAATCCAGTTGTTTTGGATAACGACAAAACCGCTGGACACCGGTTTTCACCGGTGTGACAACTTATAAAAGATTACCGCATAAAGAGGACGACATGAACACGACCACTGATTACCTTGAAACATGGTTTAAGACGCAGGAAACCATCACAAAGAGCTGGCTCGACAGCTCGAAGAAGATGCAGGAGGCGTTCACGGGAAGCGGGAAAGTTGGCGCCGATACCGACATCTTCAACCTCTACAGCTCGTGGACCAAGCCGATCTTCGACTCGCTCGGCAAGGGGAAGGGCATCAGCGAAGACACCGTCAAGGAGACCATGTCCAAGGTCTTCGGCAGCACCAATGCCTATGCCCGTCTCTACGAGATATGGCTCCCCCTCTTCAAGGCCATCCAGGACAAGAGCTTCAACCCCGATACCTGGAAGGACACGCTTGACCCGGCCAAGTACCAGGAGGTCATGAACAAGGTATGGGGGTTCAACCCCGAAGCCCTCGAAGAGTTCAACAAACAGGCCTCGCGGCTGGCCGAGATGTTCGGAAAGAACGCCGAGCAGTTCGCCAACCCATGGTCCGAAGCCATCACAAAGAACATTGCCGCTGCGCCCCAGTTCTTCGAGGGTCATCCC
Source organism: Nitrospirota bacterium (assembly GCA_029859385.1). Taxonomy (GTDB): domain Bacteria; phylum Nitrospirota; class JAOUDF01; order JAOUDF01; family JAOUDF01; genus JAOUDF01. The sequence goes on along the minus strand of JAOUDF010000082.1, from coordinate 3,719 downwards.
GAATCGATCATGAACTCTTTCCACAACCTCTTCAGGGCCTTCGACAGCACCGTCGGCACCGCGTTCCACGTCCCGCAGATGGGAAAGGACCGGGAGAAGGTCGAGCTCGTCCTGCGCTGGCTCGATGATCTCGCCGTCTATACCGCCAAGAACACCGAGTACCAGCATGTAATGTACGCCACCGGGCAGGCGGCCATGGAAAAGGTCATCGAGGCCGTGGCGCAGAAGATCAAAGAGGGCACGGAGGTCAAGGACTTCAGCGAGTTCTTCAACCTCTGGATCGACCTCAACGAAAAGACCTTCTACGCGCTGTTCCAGACCGACGAATTCTCGAAACTCCAGGGCCAGGTGCTCGACGCCTCGCTCAACGTCCGCCAGCATTTCTTCAAGCTGATGGAGCTGTACCTGTACGACTTCCCCGTTGCGCTGCGCTCGGAGATGGACGACCTCTACAAAACCGTGTACGAGCTGAAGAAGAAGGTCAAGAGCCTTGAGAAGCAGCTCAAGAACAAGGTCGGACAGGAGGTGGGAGCATGACACCGCCATTCACCACATTCGAAGCCAGAAACCTGGTAAAAGACCTGGGTGAACTGGGTATGAAGGTGATGCGGGGGGCGGAGAACGTCACCTCCGTCGACGATATCGATGTCGGCACCGCGCCCAGGGACCTGATTTATCAGGAAGACAAACTCAGCCTTTACCACTACAAGGCCCAGGGGAAGACCACCTCGAAGGTGCCGGTGCTCATCGTCTACGCGCTGGTCAACCGGCCCTACATGCTCGACCTTCAGCCCGACAGGAGCATCATCCGCAATCTGCTCGGCCACGGCGTCGATGTCTACCTCGTCGACTGGGGCTACCCCACCAAGGAGGACATGTATATCACGCTCGACGACTACATCAGCGGCTATCTCAACAACTGCGTCGATGTCATCCGCGAGCGCGCCAACGTCGACAAGATCAACATCATGGGGATCTGCCAGGGCGGCACCTTTTCCACCATCTACTCCGCCCTCTACCCCCAGAAGATCAACAACCTTGTCACGCTGGTCACGCCCATCGACTTCTCCACCAAGGACGGGCTGCTCTTCAGCTGGGCGAAGAACCTCAATGTCGACAACCTGGCGAAGACCTACCGGGTCATCCCCGGCGACTTCCTCAACTCGGGCTTCCTGATGCTGATGCCCTTTACCCTCAACATCAGGAAATATGTCGACATCATCGATACGCTGGAAGACAAGGACAAGCTCCTCAACTTCCTCCGCATGGAGAAGTGGATATTCGACAGCCCCGGACAGGTGGGCGAATGCCTCAGGCAGTTCATCAAGGACTGCTACCAGGAGAACAAGCTGGTCAAGGGCAAGCTGCAGCTCGGCGACAAGACGGTGAACCTCAAGAACATCACCATGCCGCTGCTCAACATCTACGCCAATGCCGACCATCTCGTTCCGCCCGCGTCGACCAAGCCGCTCAACGACTACGTAGGGACGAAGGACAAAACCCTCTACGAATTCAAGGGCGGGCACATCGGCGTGTTCGTCGGCTCAAAGTCGCAGAAGGAACTGGCCCCGGCCATTGCCACCTGGCTGCAGGAGCGGGATACACCGACGCCCAGGGTAAAGGCGAAGCCTGCCGCTGCGCCCAAAGCTACGGCAACCGTAGTCGAGAAGAAGCCTGCCGCAGCACCCAAAGCGAAGGCAGCCGTAGCCGAGAAGAAGCCTGCGGCTGCAACGGCGGCCAAGGCAAAGCCGAAGGCGGCGGCGAAGAAGAAATAGCTTTAAACTTTCAAATTAAGTATCTACAAAGGGGGGCCTCGGCCCCCCTTTCTTTTTTCTGGATGTTTTCTCAATGTAATTTTGTTACAGTTTAGAGCTGTAGCTGCCCAATCTTAATGACTGATTAGTATCCGCTGTTCAGGAGATATCTCGAGTGATTAAGTTGATATCGCCTCTATTGGTATGTGCGATACCCCTACTGCTTACTGGCTGTGCATCGCACGGTGGCGCGATCCTTCCATTGCCAAACGGTACATGGGCAATTCACTCACAATGTGCTTCTTGGGGCATTCTCCTCCCTGTTCGCGATATGTCGCCAGTTGCGAAAAAAGTATCCAATGATCATGATCACATCTACCTGCACGTTGCCACTGGTGATTTAAATATCTCGGTATGGATGGAACCCATAAATGGCTATTGTGATGGATCTGCCCAATACGCTATTGAAAAAATGAAAAAAACAGATAAGTCTATTTTGGCGGCTCAGACTTATGAAACATTCGAGATAGAAAATCAACAACATGAACATTTCACGGCAATTGAATACTTTCTAAAATCTTGGCCTGCGACAGCGCCACCGGCCGAGAATTTGCATGTGGGTGATGAGATAAACCAACTTAATGTAAAGGCTGTGCTATTTAAAGATGGACACTGGGCCGACATTCATATATCAGCGGGCGGCCCTACTGTTGGGGAAGAGAAATTGGCAAATCTACGAAAGTCATTCCGGGCAATACTCGCAAACACCCAAGTCATATCTCAGAATTCTTTGTGCCGTTGATCAATTTCTATCGTTAAGGCAAAAGAGTGAAAAGCACTACTTCAGGTAGCATCCGATTCACAACTGAAAGCATCGAAGAGATGGATGGGAATCAGGTCGTTGTTTCTATACCTAGAAATGAAATCGCGTCCATCACTCTCTGCTACGGCAACAGCGCAGAAAGACCGGCTGTACGAGTGATTGCCGGGATAATAATGTGCATCTTGGGGATCATCCTCGGAGTGTTGCCGAGCTATGCCATTATCTTCAACTATGAGCTAATTGGAACGACTGTCATATTAGAAGAGATTGCCTCTGCTGCAACGCTTATTTTTCTCGGCATTGTCGTCATCATCCCTTTTTTCAGAAAATCGCATTACCTGCTCGTCGAAACGAAATCCAGCCGAAGAAAACTTGCACTTAAGAATTCGAGCCCGAGTGAGATTATAAACTTAGCTACCGTTGCGGGTTATCAAATCAAGACGGAAAATGAGCTCGGTAGATACTAGGAAATGGCCTATGAATCAGGATTTATTATATTATGTAATGGGTGTTGTCCTGGGTTTCTTATCCCTCGGCTGGGGCATTTTTGACGCAAGAAGAAACAGAAGGGTCAATCGGCCAGCCTATATTACAGCAGTTGGCTTTATTTTAATTGGAATCATGTCGTTAGCATGTGCAGTGGTACTAGCTATTTCTTCTCCGCCATGGCTCGCCTGGTAGATTTTAGGCTGAATCAAGAAGGGGGCCAAAAGGCCCCCTTCTCTTTTTGTAGCATGCCAGTCGGCGTTTACCTCACCCTCTCCACCAGCAACGAAATCCCCTGCCCTCCGCCGATGCAGAGCGACGCAAGGCCGAGGTTCGAATCCTTCCGCACCATCTCGTAGAGCAGCGCCCAGCCCCTCCGGCTGGCTGAACGAAATGAATCCAACACCAACAGAATCGCAAAATGGCACGCTACAGGTGTTTCAATGCGGTTGCGGAGGTGCATTTTACCTTGAAGTGCAATAATGAAGCGGCTGTGCTAATGTAACAGAGTGGGCTCATGAGTAAAGATTTGATAATCATATAGGAGGCACCTCCCGAGCATGCCGGTTATTCGGTATGCTTGAGGTTAGAGCAAACCTTAAACAGGGAGGTGCCCAATGAGAGTGTACGCTGGATTCGACCTGCATGCAAACAAC
>JAOUDF010000081.1 GCA_029859385.1 Nitrospirota bacterium | reverse complement strand
AGGTCCGCAGGAGCTACCGGGACGACAAAGACCGGGGAGGTCGAGGCGATGACCGTGACCGGGATCGGGACCGGCAAGACAGGGATGACCGGGATAAAGGCAATGGCAAGGATCGTGGCAAGGACCACGACAAAGGACATGGGAAGAAGAACAAAGATTGACACGGGAAGGGGCGTTCCTCAGGGGAGGGCGCCCCTTCTTGACATAGCGCCTAACGTGGAGCTAAGGGGCTGCGCGCTTTTGCGCAGTCCCGCTTGAGCATAGGGTTAGACCGCATCATAGCGGGTACAACCAATCAATAACCTTGAGGCGAAATGCTTCAAGATTATTTGCCGCAACATTGAGACGGCTTAGGTCGGCATTGAATGCCTCAGGTTGTAGTTCTTCTTCCGTCTCTTCCCGTTCGCCTTTTTTGCCGCGAAGCTTTGAGTTGGTTCGAAGCAATCCTTCACATCCATGAACAGTGATCCAGCGGTAGTATCTTGAGTGGACAAGTTCGTTTCTTCGCTCACCGAGTTTTTCAAGCTCAATAATGAGCTCATGAAACTCGGCCTTGCTTGAAGGCTCCGTGTTTGTTCGTAGGTCGACGAACCGTGCAAAGAGTACGTCAGCGGTCTTCAGCCTTTTGCTATATTCAAGCTCGTTTACAAGGATACGAACGACTTCGCTATCGGCATTCGATAGTAGCTCAAGCAGATTGTTTACAGATTCTTCTAACTGCTGAAATGAAACAACGAACTGGCCGAGCTGGTGATAGGCGGTGGGCGTATTCATTTGTGTGGTCTAACCAGTTATTAGATAGAAATAACCATGTCACGAACTATTACTACGGCTACAATATACTCAAAGAACGTCATTCCCGCGAAAGCGGGAATCCATGCCACTGGATGCCCGATAGAATCACTCGGGCATGACGGAATGTGATTGCCGCGGAAATGCAGTCTGTTACTTCTTCGCCGTCGCCGACAGATACCTTTCGATAGGGTAACGCGGGCCATAACATGGTGCTTATGACGCCAGGAGCGTCACTCTTTTATCCCCAAAGCGCACTTATGGGCACGGCATGCATATGTCCCCCGAAGGGGAGCAGATGCTCTCCGTCATATAGTACGATACCGGCCGCGAACATATTACCCGCCGCCTGCCGTAACCGATTTAGCCCACGGAAATCTCTCTCGGTAACGGTCCCGGACGCTTTTACTTCAATGCCGGCAATCTTTCGGCCGTCCTGCTGGATAACAACATCCACTTCATACTGATCTTTGTCCCGGTAATGATAAAAGGCCAGGTTGCTCTCGTGCCAGCTTGCTTGTCGCCGTAGTTCTCCGTAAACAAAACTTTCAAGAAGCTGGCCAAGCAGACTGCGGTCTTTTAATAAAACGGCCGGGTCAAGGCCGAGCAGTGCACCGGCCAACCCGGTATCCGCTATATGCAGCTTCGGTGTCTTGACCAGGCGCTTCATGCGGTTGCTGTGCCAGGAGGGCAGAAAATCGATGAGGAAGATATTCTCAATCAACCCGAGGTAATCACGTATTGTAGGACGGCTCAACTGAAAGGGCGCTGAAAGCTCGCTGACATTCAGAAGCCTGGCAGTCTGTCCGGCTGCAAGCTCCAGTAATCGCGGTATTGCATCCATGCGACTGAGCTTGGCCAGGTCCCTGATATCGCGCTGAACAATCGTCTCGACATAATTACGGTACCACTCGCGTCGTCTGCGCCAGGTGGTGCGTGCCAGGGGCTCCGGGTAGCCGCCTTGCAATATGCGCTCTGCAAGGCCGTCACCCTCGCGCCCGGAATGAGGCAGCTTCAGTGTGCCCGAAAAAATCTCGTCAATAAACGTAGGCGCTGACTCTTTGATCTCGCACTGGGCCAAAGGGAACAAGCGCAGGATTTCCATGCGTCCCGCAAGTGAGTCGGAAAGCCGCGGCACGAGAAGCACATTGGCTGAACCAGTAAGGATGAACCTTCCTGACTTCCTGTCACGATCAATAAGTCGCTTCAGGGAACTGAACAGTTCGGGAGCATGCTGGATTTCATCCATAACAGCGTGCGGCGGCAGACGATCGGCGAAGCCGACCGGGTCCTGGCGGGCCGCTGAAAGCACGCTGGCATCATCAAAGGAAAAATAGGCATAGCCCGCCTCATCGCCGACCATACGAGCGAGAGTGGTTTTGCCACACTGGCGTGGCCCGTGAATAAGCACTACAGGCGTATCCGCCAGGGCTTCAAGAAGGCGTGGCCGAATATATCGATGGCGAAAAAATCTGTCTTCCATAGCGGACAACTGTAACCCAAGCCGTCGTCCAATTGCAAGTTTTGTCGTCGTCCAATTGAAAGAAAACGTGTTTGCCAGTGGCAAAAGGGGGGCGACTACTTCTTCGCCGTCGCCGAGAGATACCCTTCGATAAAGTAGTCGATATCGCCGTCGAGCACAGCCTCGACATTCCCCATCTCCAGGCCGGTGCGCTGGTCTTTTACCATCTGGTAGGGCTGCATCACATACGAGCGGATCTGGCTGCCGAAGCCGATCTCCTTCTTCTCGCCGGCGATCTTGTCGATCTTGTCCGACTGTTCCCTCACCTGCTGTTCGTAGAGTTTTGCCTTGAGCAGCTTCATGGCGCTGGCCCTGTTCTTGTGCTGGGATCGCTCCGACTGGCACTGGACGACATTTCCTGAAGGGATGTGGGTAATGCGGATGGCCGACTCGGTCTTGTTGATGTGCTGGCCGCCCGCGCCCGACGCCCGGTAGGTGTCGACCTTGAGGTCTTTTTCGTCGATGACGATGTCGATCTCTTCCTCTATGTCGGGGGAGACGTGCACCGACGCGAAGGAGGTGTGGCGCCGTTTGGCGGCGTCGTAAGGAGATATGCGGACCAGCCGGTGCACCCCCATCTCGCACTTGAGGTAGCCGTAGGCAAATTCGCCGTTGACGATGAAGGTGGCGCTCTTGATGCCCGCCTCGTCGCCGGGGAGAAGGTCCACGACTTCGGCACTGTAGCCGTCGCGCTCAGCCCAGCGCAGATACATCCGAAGCAGCATCGACGCCCAGTCCTGGGACTCGGTCCCTCCGGCGCCGGGGTGAATGGCAACGATGGCGTTGGTCCGATCGTGTTCTCCGGAAAGCAGGGCCGATATCCCGGCCTTGTCGAGCCGCTCGCGTAGTTCCTGCAGGCCTGTCGCGATCTCGTCCTGCATGGAGAGGTCTTCCTCCTCACGGCAAAGGGCTATCATCACCTCGATATCATCCAGATGTTTCTGTATGCCGTCGCAGAGCTGAACGATATTGTCGAGGGCGCCTTTTTCCTTGAGGACGACGGCGGCCTTTTCGGGGTTGTCCCAGAATCCGGACGATTCTATTTCGCGGTTGAGGTCGGAGAGTTTTTCAAGGGTGTTGGGGAGGTCAAAGATGACCTCTGAGGGAGTCGAGGTCCTTCTTCAGGTCGTTCAGTTTCTGCTGGAACTCGTCAAGGATGAGCATCTTTTCTCCCCCCTCTAGGGTTAATATTCGCGCCGATTACGGCAACAAGCGCGACAATTGCGGATATCCAGGCGAAGACATCGCCATAGGCTGTGTAGAACGACGCATTGTCTTTGATTTCCAGCGTCTTGTCAAGAAGCGCCGGGGTAAATATGCCACTCACCGGGCCAATGCGGCCCACTGAATCTGCAAAGCCTGAAACCCCGGTATTTGCCGCTCTGGCCAATGGCGTCCTGTTCTCCACGGCACGGAAGGCCGCCATGGCAAAGTGCTGGTAGGGCGCCGACGAATTGCCGAACCATGCATCGTTGGTGACGGTGGTGAGCAGTTTGGCGCCGCCCTTGGCAAACTCCCGGACCTCCTCGGGGAATATGATCTCGTAGCAGACGGCGGTGGAAAGGGGGACGCCATTATATTGCAGCACCGTGGCTTCCTTTCCGCCTCCGAAATCACCGATGCCGACCACCAGTTTATCGAGAAAGAAGAGAATGGAGTGGAGTGGGACATATTCGCCGAAGGGGACCAGGTGCCGTTTGCGATAGACACCGGCGTCATTGCCTTCCGGATCTAACAGAAAGACGCTGTTGTGCATCAGAGGCTTGTCGGGTTCCGGGTATTGGACTTCGGGGCTTCCGAAGAGGATGGCGACCTTGTTGTCTTTTGCGATGTCGATAACCTGGTTGCGCCAGTAGAGTTCGTGGTTGAAGAGAAAAGGGGCTGCGGTTTCTGGCCAGATGACCAGATCAGCCTTTTTCGCCACCCCCTGTTCCGTAAGGCCGCGATAGATATCGAGAGTGCTCTGCCGGAAATCCTCATCCCACTTGGTATCCTGCTCCACGTTCCCCTGGGCTACGGCCACATGGATCGTCTTCTGGACCGGCGCGGCGTCGATGGCGCGGATACGCCATGAGCCGTAGGCCAGTACCGCCATAACGGTCAGCAGCGATATGCCGGCAAAGGTGATCGACGGCGACAGGCGGTGGAGGAATATATCTTTCTTCCCGTGCAGCCGCCCGACCAGCAAAAAGGCGATGGCGACATTTACCAGTACGATCAGAAACGATACGCCATAGACGCCGGTGATGTCGGCGACCTGAATTACCGTGGTCTGGCGGTACTGGGTGTAACCGAGAAGATCCCAGGGGAAGCCGGTCAGAAAGCGGCCCCTGAGCAGTTCCAGCCCGACCCAGAGAAAGGGGGCCAGGGCGGCCTTGCTCGATATGGTATCGGCGGAGACGGAGTTGAGCAGGAAGGCGAACCCGCCCCAGTAGCAGGCGAGGTATGCCGCCAGAAGCAGCATGGCCAGGCCGCTGAGGACCATCGGGACATGGCCGTAGTTATGGATGGAGTTGATCACCCAGTAGACGGTGCCGACGAAATGAACGATGCCTCCCGCAAAGCCGAACAGGAATGCCCGGCGACGAGGTATGCCGTCAATGGCTACGATGAGCGGAACAAGGGCGAGCCAGGCGATAAGCGAGAAGTCGTAAGGGGGGAATGCGAAAATGAGAAAAAAACCGGATGAGACAGCAAGGAGCAGGCGCTTGGGATGGTTCATACCCTCCTCAAGTTATTTGGTCGTCCGCTGAAGCCACTTGCGAAGTTCTTCACCGAGGGCCCCGGACATGGGGTTTGGCGGCGTCTGTTGCTCCGGTTCCTGTTTCTGAGTTGACGAGGGAGAAGCAGGTGCGGGCCTTTGCTTCCGGGGAGAGGTTTCCTTGCGATCGTTCCTCCCCTTGTCGTTGCTTCGAGAAGGGACTTGGGTACCCCTGGATGCAGGTCTCTCCATCTGACCGGCAGCGGCCGCATCGGTTACGTCGGTAATGACATGACGATAGACCATCTGGCTGTTTCGGCCGCAATCCATGAGCACCGTGTGCGCATCAAAGGCCGTGACCAGGCCGGTTATCCGCTGCTTTCCGTTGATGAGAAGGGAGAGGGGGCTCTTACTTGTCAGCGCCTGCTGAAGCCGGACCTCTATCAGGTTTTTCTCCGACATTTTCACGCTTCCTTTGTGTAGGGGTTGCGGCCTTGCCCGTTGCTGGCTTGTTTTTGCGGACTTCAGTAATCGAGGCGATGCCGTGCTTGTATATGAGGACCTGTCCCTGTCTCTGGTTGAGAAGGATGGTGAAGGGGTCGTAACCGGCGATGATTCCCCACTGGTTGCCGCCTCCGATAAGGTTCACGGCAACCAGCCTTTTGTGCTCCCTGTGACCCGCGAGGATAGTTGTCTGGAGGTCCTGTTCGGCGCTCTGCTCGCCCTCCTCGGCTGCCGGCCCGGCCGGGGGTTGAAGAACGACCTTTTCACACCGGAAATAGGTAATCTCCTTCTTGGGGGTGGTATGGGTGACGCCGTCCGCAAGGTAGGAAATGTCGTATTTGCCGATATCCTGAACGGTGCCTGACATCTCGGCGCCTTTTTTCAGGGCTATTTTCAGAGGGGTTGATGAGGCGAGTACGGCTTGAAGGAAAGTTAATTCCACAAAGGGCTCCTTGGATTAAAGCACTATAATGGCATTATTTGATATTTTCAAGGAGGTTTTTGCTGTCAGCGGGAGTCGTTGGCGGCTTTCATCTTCCGTACAAGTCCGGGTATTGTCGATATCAGGATCAGCAACCCAATGGCTGTAAGCACCTTGAAGACAGCGTTGGCCCCTCCGGATGCCGCTTCACGCCCGGCATGGCCCAGGTAGGCATAGACTGCGGCGCCGGGCAGCATGCTGACAGCTGAAACAACAACGTATTGGAGGAGCGGTATACGAGTGAGGCCGAAGGCATAGTTGAGCAGGTTGAAGGGAAAGAGCGGGACGAGTCGGGTAAAGGCCAGGAATTTCCACCCCTCGCGGTCAACACCGTCTCTTATGGTCTTGAGTCTGCCCGAAAGCGTTTTCTCCACCCATTCGCCCCCGAAATAGCGGCTGATCATAAAGGCGATGGTGGCGCCGCCGGTGGCGCCGATGATGGTGTAAACGGTCCCCCACAGGGGGCCGAAGAGGACACCCGATGCAATGGTGAGCGGCGCGCCGGGCAGGAAAAGGGCGGGGGCGACGAGGTAGATGAGAATAAAGACGACGGGCCCCCAGGGGCCGATTCCGCCGAGAAAGGTCTCCAGGTTTTCCCGGGTAAAACTCTCCCGGAAGAGAAAGAAGCTCACGGCAATTACGGCGAGTCCAAGGATCAGCAGAATCTTTTTGCGCATGGGTTCATCGTAGCAGGTTGCGGGTTGTTTTAAAATCGGTCAGTTGTTGAGTTGCCAGTCATAGTCTTTCCAGGTCACCCTTGCCTGTAACCCTCTTTCTAGAACAAAATCTCTGAATTCCCCGGGGTCGAGGTAGCGGGCCAGGATTGCCCTCAACCCATCACGGCCCCCAAAATCAGAGAGGTACCACTTGAATACGGGAGAGAGCCTGATTTCTCCTTTTCCCGGTCTCACCTCTACCTCAGGGCTGTTGATGAAGTTCGTCGCCGCCATCTCCAGTTCCTCTTCGATCCTCTCGGCCGAGTAGAAGTTGATGGGCGGACAGGATGATCCTGCGCAGACCAGCGTGAAGTGAATGCGCGGGTCGGGCCGGTCGATGACAAGGGTGAGCCTCGGGTCAGGCGAGGCGAAGGGGCGGAAGAGCCCGTGGGGTGGTCGCCGGTTTCCGCGCAGGATGCCGTGCTCGATGTCGTCCGGGGTAAAGGTCATCTCGCCGATCCGGTAGCAGAAGCGCCGGAAGAAGCGGGGAACCTCCTTTACGCTCTCTTGAACCCCCATCTCTATGACGCCGTGGATGATGAGGACATTGTAGAGATTAATCCAGAAGGCGAGTTTTTCCTCTCTCGTTTTAAGCTGCCGCGGATCGAACAATGTCAGCATGGCGGCTACATCCGTGTATTCTCTGAAGGCGGGTGAATCCCGCATGGCGGCGTAGTTGACCCGCCCCTTTTCCGTGTCGTAGAACTCGCCTTTAAGCCGGTTGATCCGGTTTCGCAGTTGGGCTGCGATATCCAGCCCGGCGATGCCTTCCGGTACAGGGCCGGTATTGAGAGTGCTGCAGGTGGCCATGGGTACTCCGTTCGCTTTGTCTTTGCTCCCTCTGTTGCGTCATAGTATAGTACATTCCCATGAACAGGGTATCGATCGTCCGTCAGAACGACTACATCCATGACTCCCTCCGCACTTCTCTGGAGGAGGCTCTCGCGCCGCTGGGCGGGATGGGGGCATTTGTAAAATCGGGCCAGCGGGTCCTCATCAAGCCGAACCTCCTTTCGGGCAAGGCGGTCGAAAAGGCGGTGACCACACATCCTCTCTTCATCCGCATCGTCGCTGAGATGGTGCAGGAGGCGGGCGGTATCCCGGCAGTGGGAGACAGCCCCGGCGTCGGCAGTCTGGAAAAGGTGGCGGAGAAGATCGGTCTCACGCCGCTTTTGTCCGAGATCGGCGTGTCGCTGGTGAGTTTTTCTGACGCGGTGATGGTGGAACATCCCAGGGGCAAGGTCTTCAAACGGTTCGAGATAGCCCGGCCGGTGACCGAGGCCGACGTTATTATCAACCTCCCCAAGCTCAAGACCCACGGTATGATGACGCTGACCTGCGGCGTGAAGAACCTCTTCGGTTGCGTCTCCGGACTGCGCAAGGTCCGCTGGCACGCCGACGCGGGGCACGACTACGAACGCTTCGCCGAGATGCTGGTCGATCTGGCCTATATGGTGAAGCCGGCCCTTACCATTGTAGACGGTATTGTCGGCATGGAAGGGGAGGGACCGGGAAGCGGTGACCCGCGGCAGTTGGGGTTGATTCTGGCCGGGACTGATCCAGTGGCGGTTGACCGGGTAGTGTGCGAGATCGTTGGCCTGTCGCCCGATGAATTGCCTACCCTTGCGGCAGCAGGACGCCTGAAGCTGGGGGTATCCAGCCTGAAAGAGATCGAGGTAGCGGGTGATTCCATTGGCTCGGCGAAAGTGGAGGATTTCAGGTTTCCTGCGAAGACCATCGACACGGGGATGCTGCCGGGTTTTATAAGGAAGCTCCTGCGGGATGCCCTCTCCAACCGGCCGGTGGTGGGACATGAGAAATGTACCCTGTGCCATGTCTGCGTAACCCACTGCCCGGCCCAGATCATGTCGGTAAAGGACAACAGGATCACTATCGACTATTCGGCCTGCATTCGCTGCTTCTGCTGTCATGAGCTCTGTCCGCAAGGGACGATCAGGATCGGCAAGGGATGGCTGGCTTCACGGTTTGGTTGACAGTTCGCGGAACGTTCAATTATCATCATTTTCTGTAGGGGCGAACCAGTGTGTTCGCCCTTTAAATAAGGGGAAAATCAGATGACGATATCCGACTTTAAGGAAGGAGACACCCTCGAAGGGCAGGCGTTCTACGTTCAGGCCAAGCAGACGGCGGTGACGAAGAGCGGCAACCCCTTTCTCTCTCTCAAGCTCAACGATAAGGGGGGCTCCATCGACGCCAAGATATGGGACGCCGCTGAGCAGTGGGGACGCCTCTTCGAGGAGGGCGACTACGTCAGCGTCAACGGCAAGGTAGGGAGCTTCAACAACACGCTTCAGCTCTCCATCAAGGCCCTTCGTCGCCTGGATGAGGCCGAGGTCAGGGTCGAGGACTTTCTCCCCGTCTCGAAGCGCGACCGGGAAGAGATGTTCCACGAGTTTCTGGTACGGATAGAGCGGTTCTCGGACCCGTGGCTCAGGCGTTTGCTGGAGTCGGTCTTCCGGGATGACGAAATTGCCGAACGTTTCAAAAGGGCCCCGGCGGCCAAGGGGATGCACCATGTCTGGATAGGCGGGCTGCTGGAGCATACGCTGGAACTGGTGATGTTGGCGGACGACGTGCTGGAGCACTTCCCGGCAGTGAACCGCGATCTGCTCATCGCCGGCGCGATGCTGCACGACCTGGGGAAGATATGGGAATACAGCTACGGCAAAGCCATCGACTATACCACCGAGGGGCGTCTGCTGGGGCATATCTCCATGACCATCGACATGCTGGGCGAGAAGATCCGCGGCATGGAGGGGTTCCCGGCCGAGACGGCCATGCTGCTCAAGCATCTCATTCTCAGCCACCACGGGGAGCTGGAGTTCGGTTCCCCCAAGAGACCCAAGACCCTCGAGGCTATTGTGCTGCACTACCTCGACGACCTCTGTTCCAAGGTGAACAATTTTCTGTCGATCATGGAGAAGGAAAGGGTGGCGCCGGGGGAATGGAGCAGCTATCAGCGGATGTACGAGCGACCGTTCTATTTCGGGCAGGCCCCTGAATATGACAGTGACGGAGAGGGGGACACAGGACCGACTGTATGAACCTCCCCAATCTTATCACTATCCTCCGCATCGCCCTTATTCCCTTCTTCATTATTGCCGTAATGTACGGGTATCAGTATTACGCCATCGGCATATTTCTCGTCGCGGCTTTGACCGATGCCCTGGATGGCTTCATTGCCCGTACCTTCAACATGCAGACCCAGGTAGGGACCTGGCTTGACCCCATCGCCGACAAGCTGCTCCTGATATCGTCGATCGTGGTGATGGCCGTGGTGGGTAAGGTCCCCCTCTGGCTGGTGATTCTTATTGTGAGCCGGGATGTCATCATCCTTACGGGGTGTGTCCTCATTTATTTTCTGTACGACCAGCTTGCCGTCAGGCCCAGTGTTCTGGGCAAGGCAACTACCTTTACACAGCTGGCATTGGTAACG
>JAOUDF010000080.1 GCA_029859385.1 Nitrospirota bacterium | reverse complement strand
ACCCGGCTCAAATGGGGCGAGCAGAACCGGGTGTTCCGAATGATCCCGGGGCTTGAGAATGTAAGCTTCGCCCGCTATGGCAGCATGCACCGCAACACCTTCATTAGTGCCCCGGCCCTGCTGGCGCCGACACTTCAGCTGAAGGACAGACCGCAGGTGCTGATCGCCGGACAGATCGCCGGAGTTGAAGGGTATGTTGAGTCAGCGGCCATGGGAATTCTGGCGGGGATCAATGCGGCCCGGATGGCGCTGGGCGATGAGCCTGTGACGCCGCCGGAGACGACGGCCCACGGTGCATTGATCCGGCATCTGATGCAGTCGGACCCTGCGCATTTTCAGCCCAGCAACGTAAACTATGGCCTCTTCCCGCCCTTGGCCGAGACGGTGCGGGATAAAAAGAAACGCTACGAGGCTTATGCCGTGCGGGCCCTGGGGGCGATAGAAGAATGGAAAACTGCCATCCTTTGATTGACGGTTTCCTCCGGTATCTGCGGAGTGAGAAGGATGCCTCGCCGCATACGGTCGAAGGTTACGCCGGGGACCTCGGCCAGTTTGTGGAATATCTCGGCGGCAATGCAGACCTGGCTCGCGTGACGAACCTGGAAATACGGGGGTTCATGGCCCATCTCCATCGGCTGGGGGTGAAAAAAAGCTCCGCGGGCCGAAAGCTTGCCGCCCTGCGGTCGTTCTACCGCTACCTCCACCGGGAAGGGTATGTGGAGCAGAACCCGGCCAAATCGGTGGCGACGCCGAAAAAGGAAAAGTACATCCCCCAGTTTCTCACGGCGGATGATATCGACCGTCTCGTCAAGGCCCCGGAAGGCGATGACGACGCAGCGATGCAGGCCAGGGTGATTCTGGAGCTTTTTTATTCCTCGGGGCTCCGTATCAGTGAGCTGGCCTCGCTGAAGGTGGGGGATGTGGATATGGAGTCCGGGGTCCTGCGGGTCCTGGGCAAAGGGCGCAAGGAGCGGATGGTGCCCGTTGGCTCGAAGGCGCTGGAGGCGCTGGAGGCTTGGCTTGCAAGGCGGAAGGGAAAAGGCGCCGTATCCCGTGATGTGCCGATTCTGCTGAACTCCAGGGGCGGTGGTCTTTCGGTGCGCTCGATACGGAATATCGTTTACCGGTATTCCGGTGAGAGCTGCCAGGCGGGGAGGGTGAAGCCCCATGCCTTGCGGCATACTTTTGCGACGCACATGCTGCAGGAAGGGGCCGATCTTCGGTCGCTGCAGGAGATGCTGGGGCATGCGAGTCTTTCGACGACGCAGAAATATACGCACGTGGATATCAAGCGGCTGATGGAGGTCTACGATCAGGCGCATCCGCGCAGCAGAAAAAAATGAGGGCTGTTCGGTAAATCCGTCGCCCGTCGGCCCCTCCGGGGGATTTTAAAAGGCGATATGGGGCGCTTTGGGTTGATTGTCTGGCGGATGTTCGGGATTTTTTATGAAATATTTTGAGAGTGGTCCTTCACCGATTCTCAAGGTGGCGCCGGATATCGCCTTTTAAAATCCCCCGGAGGGGCCGACGGGCGACGGAGTTGAATTTCTCTGATAGTTATTGAAAGTAGGGGGAACAGAGTGGGAGAGATAACGTTTCACGCAACGACCATCATCGCGGTGCGCAAGGGCGATCGTGTCGTCATTGCCGGTGATGGACAGGTGACTCTTGGGAATACGGTGATGAAGCACAACGCCAGGAAGATCCGCCGGATGTATAACGATCGAGTGCTGGCCGGATTCGCGGGGGCTACGGCCGATGCCTTCACCCTCTTTGAAAAATTCGAGGCGAAGCTGGAAGAGTACCGGGGCAACCTGGCGCGGGCGGCGGTGGAGCTGGCGAAGGACTGGCGCGCCGACCGAGTGCTGCGTCGTCTTGAAGCGCTCCTCATAGTTGCGGACAAGGAGAGGACTCTTATCCTCTCGGGCAACGGCGACGTAATAGAGCCTGAGGACGGCGTGGCGGCCATCGGCTCCGGCGGGGCATTTGCGCTGGCGGCGGCGCGGGCGCTGGTCACCTGGTCGGACCTTGATGCACGGCGAATTGCCGAGGAGGCCATGAGGCTGGCCGCCGGGATATGTATTTATACCAATGAACAGATAGTGGTAGAGGAACTGAACTGATGAGTGCATTGACTCCACGGGAGATCGTTACGGAGCTGGACAAGTTCGTCATAGGGCAGAAGCAGGCCAAGAGGGCCGTGGCCATCGCCATGCGCAACCGGTGGCGGCGGCAGCAGCTTTCGCCGGAGCTGCGGGACGAGGTGATGCCCAAGAACATCATCATGATCGGCCCCACCGGCGTGGGGAAGACGGAGATCGCCCGTCGTCTGGCAAAGCTGGCCGATGCCCCCTTTATAAAGGTGGAGGCGTCGAAGTTCACCGAGGTCGGGTACGTGGGCCGGGATGTGGAGTCGCTCATCCGTGAGCTGGCCGAGCTGGCCGTCAACATGGTGCGGCACGAGCAGATGGAGCAGGTCCGGGAAAAGGCAAAAACCTCGGCTGAAGAGCGGGTTCTCGATCTGCTGGTACCCATGCGACCGGCTACGGCCTTTAGTGCCGAGCCGACGACGGAAGAGGAAAAGGCGCCGGCGACCCGGGAGAAGTTTCGTCAGATGCTCAGGGAGGGGAAGCTGGATGACCGGATGGTCGAGGTCGAGGTGAGGGAGAAGTCCGGTTTGCCCTTCGGCGTCATATCCAACGTGGGGCTCGACGATATGGAGTCCAATATAAAGGAGATGCTGGGGAATATCCTGCCGGAACGCAGCAAGCGGAAGAAGGTGAAGGTTTCCGAGGCCCTCAGGCTGCTGGCCGCCGAAGAGGCAGGCAAACTGGTGGACATGGAGAAGGTGACGCGCGAGGCCCTGACGCGAGTGGAGCAGTCGGGTATCGTCTTTCTCGACGAGATCGACAAGATCGCGGGGAGGGAGAAGCACGGCCCCGATGTTTCCCGCGAGGGGGTGCAGCGGGACCTCCTGCCCATCGTCGAAGGATCGACGGTTTCCACCAAGCACGGGATGATCAAGACCGACCATATTCTTTTCATTGCCGCCGGGGCATTTCATGTGGCCAAACCTTCGGACCTCATTCCCGAGCTGCAGGGGAGGTTCCCCATCCGGGTGGAACTGGAATCGCTGGGCAAGGATGAGTTTGTGCGGATACTCACGGAGCCGGAGAATGCCCTCATCAAGCAGTACAGGGCATTACTGGCGACGGAGGGGGTGGAGGTCGATTTTACCGCCGATGCCGTTGAGGAGATCGCGAAGCTGGCGGTGCTCGTCAACGAGCGGACCGAGAACATCGGCGCCCGTCGTCTCCACACCATGCTGGAGCGGCTGGTGGATGAGCTCTCTTTCGAGGCCCCGTCGATGAGCGGGGTCAAGGTGACCATCGATGCCGCCTATGTGACCAACGGGCTCGGTGACCTGGTGAAGAACGAGGACCTGAGCAGGTATATTCTGTAATCTGAAATCTGAGATATGAAATTCCGGAGGGAAACCCCATGCAGCAATTGATCGACAAGGCCCATACGCTTATCGAGGCTCTTCCTTATATACGGACCTTTTCCGGCAAGACCTTTGTCATTAAGTACGGCGGCAGCGCCATGGTGGACGAGAAGCTCAAGGACTCCTTCGCGCAGGATGTGGTGCTCCTCAACTATGTCGGGATCAACACGGTCATTGTCCACGGAGGCGGCCCCCAGATAGGGAAGACCATGGAGCGGATGGGCAAGGTGCCTGAGTTCATCGCCGGTATGCGGGTGACCGACCTCGAGACCATGGAGATCGTGGAGATGGTGCTGGGTGGTCGGGTGAACAAGGAGATCGTGGCCCTCATCAACAACCACGGTGGAAAGGCAGTGGGGCTCACGGGCAAGGACGGCAGGCTTATCGAGGCGCGAAAAACGTCGGCCCGGCGTTATTCGGAAGAGAAGGCTGCGTATGAGGACCTTGATATCGGCCATGTAGGCGAGGTGGTGAGAGTAAACCCCGAGGTGCTCGATACCCTCGACGCATCGGCGTTCATTCCGATAATTGCTCCCGTAGGGGTCGGTGCTCAGGGGGAGTCATACAACATCAACGCCGATTCCGCCGCCGGCGCCGTTGCCGCTGCACTGAAGGCCGAGAAACTTATCCTCCTCACCGATGTCCCGGGGGTCCTCGACAGCAATAAGCAACTGATCCCTGTTCTTGATCAGAAGAAGGCCGAATCGCTTCTTGAGCAGGGAGTCATTGCCGGGGGGATGATTCCCAAGGTGAAGTCATGCTTTACGGCCCTCGCCGGCGGCGTTGCCAAAACCCATGTCATCGACGGGCGAATACTTCATGCACTCCTTCTGGAGATCTTTACTGCCGGAGGAATAGGTACCGAGATATCGGCAGGATAGAATCATTCTTTCCTCGTCTTCCCATCGAGTAATCCGTCACTGTTATCGTAGTCACAGACAACGTGAAGCGGGCATACTGCGCTGAATCATGTTGATGCCGTCAAGTTGTGCCAAAATGGCACATGGCCGGGAACGAATGGGGCGTAAGAGCGCAGACTCAAGGGAAGGGTTAGTCGTAACGATATGATTTGTAAGGCTGTTTTGTTAAGGCACGCCATTTGCTAAATTATGGCTGCCATGAAACAGATATCAATTGAAAAATGGAATTACATAAAAAAATGTCTCGCTACCGTCACAGGGTATTACCTCGGTGATATATTTGGGGTGTACCCTCCGGAGGAGCAGAACGAGAGAGACATCTGCAGGGTTCTAAAGGGGTGTTCGGAAGCTGCCGATAAATGCAGCGAGACATGCGGGCTTAATTTGCTGGCGCGTGAAGATGGTATAGTTACCTGCCATGGGGGACTGTCATTCTTTGCTATGACTGTGCCTGTTAACGGCAGTGGAGAACTGGTGCGGATTGTTGGGGGAAAAATCCTGGCCAGGATGGTGGACAGGGAGGAGTGTATAAGGCTTGCCGAGAAATATGGTCTTGAGCCCTACAGAGTGATTCAGGCCATGGGTGACGTGCGGATAGATTCGTTGGAGAATCTTGTGGCGACCAAGGCACTGCTCGAAGCGGTGCTGGAATCGTTGTTTCGGGAACAGAGAGAACTTGAAGAGGAAGGGGTAGAAGATGTTACGCTTGTTTAAGCATTACATTTCGATCAATACTGTCCTTGCGTTTTCCGTGGATTTTTTCCTGCTGTTCTGGTCTGCCTACATGGGGTTCTACCTGAGATTTTACGGGTTTGGCGGCGATACTGGTTCGGCGGATTTCGGGTGGTTGAATGCTCTAGCCTTTGTGGCCGTGGGTCAGTTTTCCATCTTCCTTCTCGATCTCTATCAGTTTGAAGCCCGATTACGGTTATCTCAGCTGTTTCGGCGAATGGTCATTGCGTTTCTTGTCTTTGCGATCAGCCTTACCTCCATCTATTATTTTGTTCCATCCCTTGCCATGGGTCGTGGTGTCTTCGTTATAGCCCTGGGTCTCTCCGTACTTCTTCTGTTCTTCTGGAGAATCTCTCTGACCATGTCGCAGAAGTCACTGAGGGTTCAGTCCAGAGTAGCGGTTCTTGGCGCTGGTTCCAGTGCGGCCATGGTGGCTGATCTGATACAGATGGACAATACTCTTGGGTGTGAACTGGTCGGTTTTATCAGCGAAGGAGAAGAATTTGAGCCGATTGCGGTAAAACAGGAAAAGATACTGGGCGGCAAGAAGGACCTTCTGAATATTGTGCAGAGGCAGAAAGTGGACAAGATTATTGTCGCCCTCAGCGATCGCCGGGGAGCCTTCCCTCTCCGTGCTATCCTGGATTGTAAAATGAGGGGCGTGGAGATATATGACATGCCGTCCTTCTATGAGAAGATGACCGGCAAGATACTTATCCGCGACCTGAGGCCGAGCTGGCTTATATTCTGTGACGGCTTCAGGAGAACGGAACTTACCCAGCTGGTGAAGCGCGCATCGGATATTCTACTCTCATTGCTTCTGCTGGTCTTTTCCGCACCGATCATGATGATAACGACTCTCCTGATTAAGACCGAATCCAGAGGGCCCGCGTTGTTCAGGCAGGAGCGGGTCGGTGAGCATGGCAAGGTCTTTACGCTGGTCAAATTCAGGTCAATGAGTGTAGATGCTGAAAAGGAATCGGGGCCGGTATGGGCCGGGCAGGGGGACGCCCGAGTGACTCGTGTGGGAAGGTTTATCCGCAAGACGAGGATCGACGAACTGCCGCAGCTCTTTAACATCCTCAAGGGGGAGATGAGCTTTATAGGCCCGCGCCCTGAGCGTCCTCATTTCGTATCCCAGCTTCAGGAAAAAATCCCTTATTACTCTCAGCGCCATACCGTGAAGCCGGGGCTTACCGGTTGGGCGCAAGTCCGCTACCAGTACGGCGCTACGGTGGAAGACGCCCTCGAGAAGCTTCAGTACGACCTCTACTACATCAAGAACATGTCGATTTTCCTCGATGCCCTGGTCATCTTCGATACGGTGAAGGTCGTCCTCTTCGGCAAAGGCGCCCGCTAGCCGTAAAACGATACTGATCGCAGGGATCGAAACAGGATCCCTGCGGTATACCGTCTCTTCCCTTAAAGTCTCAATGTTTTGTTGTCGATGATATCTCTGTCTCGTGGTATTCTTGTGCCATTCGGAAGCAATGATGTATAGCTCACCTGTAGCCAATGAATTCCCGGTAACAGATTCACTCTGAGTGGAGGATGTAGTGTATAACGATTTTTACGGTTTTCGGGTGAAGCCGTTTCAGCTTACCCCCGACCCCGAGTTCCTCTATCTGAGTAATGCCCACAAGAAAGCCCTCGCTTACCTGACTTATGGCATCGAGGACCGCAGCGGATTTGTCGCCATCACCGGTGAGATAGGAGCCGGCAAGACTACCCTCATCAGGGTCCTCATGCAAAACCTGACGAAGGAAATGGTGGTTGCACGCATTTACAACACCCTTGTTACCAGCCACCAGTTCCTCGAGATGGTGCTCCGCGAATTCGAACTCGACTACGAGAAGAAGAGCAAAACACAATTGCTTGATACCCTCAACGACTTCCTTGTAACCCAGTATGCCAGGAAGAGACATGCCGTCCTTATCATTGACGAGGCCCAGAACCTCTCCATCCCGCTTCTTGAAGAAATCAGGATGCTTTCCAACCTTGAGACCGACAAGAGCAAGCTTCTGCAGATCATTTTCGTCGGTCAGCCCAAGCTCCGGGAGAAACTGAACCGCCCGGAGCTGGAGCAGCTTCGGCAGCGGATAACGGTGAGCTATCACCTCCCTCCTCTCAACCGTCAGGAGGTAGAAGGGTATATCAACCATCGGCTCCACCTGGCGGAACCAACCGAACCGGTAAATTTTGAACCTGACGCTATTGATGAAATATTTACCTTTTCCAGAGGCGTCCCGAGACTGGTCAATGTGGTCTGTGACGGCGCTCTGCTGGCAGGATACGTTGCGGAGCAGCGAACTATAACCCTGGCCATGGTGAAGGAGACGGTAAACGACCTCGGAGAGATGGAATACGGTGAAGAGATTCCTGCCGTCGACGAGTTGGAGCGTGCCGGTGAAACCGCCGAGATGCAGGAACTCAAGAAGCGTCTTACTGAACTGACGTCTCGTCTTGAAAACATTGACCAGCGTAATCGTGAGTTGGACTCAAAGCTTACAGAGCGGCCGAATAAGAAAAGCCAGACGGCTGGCGAGGCAGATGAAGAATTAAAGACGGCGCGGGAGACAGTTGCCGCTGAACGGGTGCGTCTGGAAACCCTTCGGCAGCAACTTGATGAAGAGCGGGGCCGGATGGATGAGGCGATTTGCCGGAATGAAGAAAAAGAGAATGCCCTGCGGGGCACCGAGTCAGCCCTCCTTGAACGGGAAAAGTCTGTTGAAGAGAGAGAAAAATCGTTACGGGAATCGGAGTCATTGCTGGGCGGAAGAGAGGAGTCTCTGGCCAGGCGTGAGGAGTCCCTTGAAAAGGAGCGCGTCCGACTCTTTTCGCTGGCCGATGATCTGACCAGGCGGGAAGAGGCATTTACGGCAAAACAGAGAGAGACGGCGGAGTCGTCTTCACGGCCTGCCGGTCCAATACCCGGGATGGAGCTTCAGGTGTATCTGCTGGAGCGCGATGAAAAGGTGCGTAATGCGTCTATCGATGGCATGACGGTCCGCGGCCTAGCGGTCAAAGGGTATGCCGGCGGGGAGGAGCTTCTTGATGTGTTACGGAGAGATCGGGGCAATGGCGCCTGTCCCCTGGTGGTGATCGATGCCATGGAGTCGGGTAACGACCTGGGAGGCAGACTGGACTACCGCGGAATTGTGCGAGTCCTTAATGAAGAGTTTCCTGCCGTCCGCAAGATGATTGCGACTGCCTATCCCTATTACTCCCTTCGTCGAGAGGCTATGATGACGGGTGTGGATTACGTCATGACCAAGCCCGATGCGAAAGAGATGAACGAGAGGCTTTTCGGCCTCATGTTTCAGCAATATCTTGACGAGCTGACATTTTGTGTTAAAAAGGTGCATGATCAGTCGAGGCTCTTTCTCGAAGAATGGATGAACACGGAAGTAACGGGACTTCATGATTAACATCGTTTGCATTGGCGGCGGCACGGGTATGGCCGTGCTCCTGCGCGGCCTCAAGGCGGCAGCAAAAAGTTCCCCTGTCGACCTCTCGCGAATCACTGCCATCATTACCATGTTTGACGATGGCGGTTCTTCCGGGAAGATCGTCGAGGAATACGGTATCCTGCCGCCGGGTGACATCAGAAACTGCCTCGTTGCCCTCTCCGATGAAGACCAACTGCTCTCCCGCCTCTTCAGCCACCGGTTTGAAGGCAACGGCTCCCTGGGTGGCCACAGCGTCGGCAACCTTCTGCTTACCGCCCTCACCCATATGAATAATGGCGATTTCAGGAAGGCTGTCTATGAGGCCGGCAAGGTCCTTGCGGTCAAGGGGACGATTCTTCCGTCGACGCTTCATTCCGCTACGCTTTGTGCCCGTCTCACCGACGGCAGGGTTATCAGCGGAGAAAGTGATATCCGCAAACGCTCCTGCGGTACCGAGATAGATTCGCTTTTCCTGGCTCCGAAGAGAGAAGGGGAGTCGACGGTGAAGGCCCTGGACGAATGCTTGCAAGCGATAAAAAAAGCTCATATGATAGTGATCGGTCCCGGAAGCCTCTATTCAAGCCTCTTGCCCAACCTCCTGGTCGAGGGTGTCTCAGAGGCGATCTCTCAATCCACTGCAATCAAGGTCTATGTGTGTAACATCATGACCGAGGCGGGGGAGACCGACGGGTTTGGGGTAAAGGCACATCTGGCGGAACTGGTGCGGCTTGGCCGGGTCGTTCCTGACTGGGTGCTGGTGAATACGGAGAAACTGCATGAAAAAGCCCTTGCCGCTTATGAGCGCGAGGGTGCGGTCCAAGTGCTTCCCGGAGAAAGTGATTTACCACAAATCCCCGGCTGTCGCATCATGGGTCGATCACTGGTGGGCGAGGTGGAAATAGAAGAGATTGAGGGTAAAAAAAAGGTGTCGTTCCACGATGCGGGCAAGCTTGGCGGCGCTATTCTGGAACTGGCCCATTCGTCAACAGGATATTCCCGTAATATAACTAATGGACGGAGGAACGATGTCGCTAGCGGAGCGCATTAAAAAGAAGGAATCTCTCAGTGCAATCATAGGGTGTGGTTATGTCGGGCTCCCCCTGGCGGTGGAACTGGCAAAAGTCGGTCTCAAGGTGGTGGGGATCGACCTTGATAAGGGAAAGGTCGATGCTATCAACAAGGGGAAATCCTATATCCCCGATGTTCCGACCGAGGAAGTCGCCCACCTGGTAAAGAAAGGATTGCTCAGCGCCACCACTGACTTCAGCATCCTGAAAAAGGCGGACACGGTAAACATCTGCGTCCCGACTCCCCTCAGAAAGACCAAGGACCCCGATATCTCCTATGTGGCCGCCGCTGCCGAGGAGATCGCAAAATATCTCCACAAGGGACAGCTTATCATCCTTGAGAGTACCACCTATCCCGGAACGACCGATGAGGTCCTCCTTCCCCTGTTTGAGGCCAAGGGGTTCAAGGTGGGGAAGGACATTCACCTGGCCTTCTCGCCCGAGAGGGTTGACCCGGGGAACCCGGTCTATCAGACGAAGAACACCCCCAAGGTTGTGGGAGGGGTTACCCCTCAGT
>JAOUDF010000079.1 GCA_029859385.1 Nitrospirota bacterium | reverse complement strand
AGCTCTTCCACATCGTCCGCCTCTCGTTTTTTCTGGCTTCGGCTCTTGTACTCAACAAACTCGTCATCTTCGTAATGTTTCATGGCGCCTCCTCAGCCAGAGCAGGATACGTCTCAGGCAGCGACAAGTCAATACGGGCATGAATATCCCGAATCCACCATTAAAAGAGGTCCCAGGGGCTTCCAGACCGTTATAGACGCAAATGTTAAGATGAGTTTGCGAGAGATATGGCAGTGAACATTCATCGCCTTGATGGTTAAAGATATCGTTGTGGCTGTTCCGCTGGCGGTGGCGTGGATAACGGTCTTCCACCCCCTGAGACCTCTTTTAATGGCGGATTCCGTGAACGAAACATCTCACCGGACTTGATTGTACGCGGGGCCGGTGCTAATCTCATCGTGCAAATAAATTCTGGCAGAGGAGCGCGATTCTTTATGGAACTGCACTACACGGAGATAGAAGGGGTCCGGCTGCGGCTGGCCCATCCCGATGAACTGGATATTCGCTGGGTGGGGAGCGACGCGGTCAAGACCCAGCTCCTGGCCTGTTGGCAGGTGGTTGACGAGCGCGATCTGCCGCTGACACCGCGCCTCATCGGCAAGCCTGGCGTCGGCAAGACCACCCTGGCCTATGCAGCGGCAAAGGCCTTGGAGAGGCCTGTTTACATCTTCCAGGCCACCATGGACACCCGGCCCGAGGACCTGCTGATCACGCCGGTCATCTCCGGCGTTGGGGAGATTCAATACGTCGCCAGCCCGCTGGTGTCGGCCATGATCACCGGCGGTGTCTGTATCCTCGACGAGGGGAACCGGATGAGCGAGAAGAGCTGGGCCTCACTGGCGCCGCTGCTCGATACGCGTCGGTATGTCGAGTCGATCGTGGCGGGTATCAAAATCAAGGCCCACCGCGAGTTCCGCATGGTGACCACCATGAACGACGACGCCTCCACCTTCGAGATTCCCGAATATATCCACTCCCGGCTTCAGCCGCAGATATTCATCGACTTCCCCGACCGTGAGGACGAGCTGCATATCCTGCGGGAGAACCTCCCCTTCGTGGACGAGCAGATACTGGGCTATGTGGTCGACTTCCTCCAGCGGGCCCACGACCGTGACGAGCGGTACACCGTACGTGACGGCGTCAACATCGCCCGGTTCGCGGCCAAGATGTTTGCATCAGGGCCGAAGGATGTAGAAAAGACGCTGCGGGAGGCGGTGAGGATGGTTGCGGGGGAAGAGGCGCTGGACTATCTCGTCGACGCCTAGAGGTTAGAGGACTTCGTAAGGGTAGTTCCCATTCCACTTGCTGCATCGGGGCTGAACCTGGCATTCCCGGCAGAAGGGGACAGGGATCGGTTTTCCGTCCTTGTTTACGCCGGTCATCATATCCATGGTATAGCCGTTGGCATCGAAGGCCAGCGGGGCGTCGATATCCATGATGCTCTTTGTATCGGCGACCATTTCCCTCGGCACCTCCGGATGCACGTATTTGTGCCAGAACCATTTTATCGAGGGGATTCGTGGGTGGTCGCCAAAGCCCATGAAGTCGTCGCACTTGCTGCTGTCGAGCCAGTAGGGCTCGCTTTCGTGATGGATTGCCCCTACCGGGCAGGCCTTGCTGCAATCGAAACAGCCGTCGCACCGGTCCCAATATTTCCGGGTGATTGGCACCGGGGCGGGGGTGTCTACGATCTCGGCATCGAACCCGATGGCGCAGACCTTCATGTCGAAGCCGAACCGGTGGCTGTAGATGAGGGAGTTCTTGGCCCGTACCCCCAGCCCTGAAAGGATCGCGGCCTCCTTGAAGTTGGTATAGATGGCGAACCAGTCCTCAAGACCGCTGTTTTTCAGGATGTCGTCCGCGTCTTGATAGAGCGAATAGTCCCATGACTCGGGGGAGTGTTTGACCAGGACGATGGCGTTGACGATGGAAAAGTAGTGGATGTTGTTGGTGTAGTCGGCGCCGTATTCCTGCGCCTTTCCCTTGATGGGGGAGTAGGCGCATATTCTCATCTGGTCTTTCGTCAGAAAACCCAGATCCCATTGATCTTCAGGGAACAGTTTGCGTATGTCGGCGAATTTGATGGTTGTTTCGGTGCTCATTAAGACTCCCTTTACTGAATCCGGCATACACAGTACTATCGGGGAATATCCTTGTCAATGAAGCAGTATTATCCGGGAAGGGTTTCGTCGAAGTCGTGGAATTTGTCATTCCGGCGAAAGCCGGAATCCAGTTGCAAAATCCCTGGACACCGGTTTTCACCGGTGTGACGACTTGAAGAACGATTTTGACGGTGGATTTGAGGCAAAGTACCAATGGTCATGAAACGAAATTACCTCAAAGCGGGCGGGCTCTTCTGCGTCCCCGTCCTGCATAATTCTCTGGAATCCGCCGAGGCTGTGCGCCGGGTGGTGGAAGAGGTCCAGCCCGCCGTCATTGCCGTGGAGCTTCCCCGTTCCTTCGAACTGGTCTACTGCGAGGCGGTGGCGCGGCTCCCGTTTCTCTCCGTCATTCTTTTCGAAAACGACAAGGGCGAGCCGCTCTACCTTCCCGTGGAGCCCGCCGATCCCATTGCCGAGGCGGTGCGCATCGGCACGGAGCGGGGCATTCCCGTCTCCTTTGTCGATATCGACGTAGGGAAGTACCCCGCCTACCGCGAAGAGTTCCCCGATACCTACGCCATGCACCGCCTTGGGCTCGCCGCCTACTACCGGGCCTATGAAAAGGCCGTTCCCCAGCCGCTCTATTCCAAGGCCGACCGTATCCGCGAGCAGGGGATGGCCCACCATCTGCAGGGGCTGAAGAAGCAGCATGAACGCGTCCTCTTCGTCTGCGGCATGGCCCATCTCGGGCGGGTGCTCAAAGACCTCAAGAAGCCGCAGGCCCTGCCCCTCGCCAAGGCGAAACGGTCAAAGATACAGCTCTTCAACCTGCACGCCGACTCGTCCCGTGAGGTGATGGGCGTCTTTCCCTTCTTCTCCGCCCTTTACGAGGAGCTGCATCGGCCGTGTCTGAAGCCCGTCATCGAAAAGGTGGCGGCCCCGGCCACGGAAAAGGACAGGGGGCCGCTCCGGGTTATCGATACCGGCAAGGGGAAGATGCGGGAGGAGCATCGGCTCATGGAGCAGATAAACAAAGGGGCTGGGGCGGTAACGGGGCACCGGCGGAAGTATGCGTCTGTCGACCGCCAGCGCGCCATGCTGCGGCTCTTCGAGGCGGGGGTGCAGCTGTACGAGCGCAACACCGGAGAAAAGGTGCACCGCTGGCAGCGGCAGATATTCTTCCGCTTTGCCCGGAACTATGCCCTCGCCGAGGACCGGCTGGTGCCCGAGCTCTATCACCTCCTCACCGCCGCCCGGGGCAGCGTGGACGACAACTTCGTCTACGACCTCTGGAATCAGGCGACCTTCTGGCCGTGGCAGGACGAGTCGCACAAATACCCGACCATAAGAATCTCCGGTGAGGACCTCTGGCTCGGGACGCGAAAGATGCGCGTCCGGCGGTACTTCCCGTCGAAGAGGGCCCGCCCCGTGCCCCTGAAGCAACGCAAAAGGGAGGAGCATATCGGCGAGTGGGCAAAGGAGATGCTCGACGGCGATTCCCTTTGCTCGTACCAACCCGAGGATTTGGTGATCGAGAACTATGGCCGCTTTCTCAAGCACAAAGGGGCGAAGGTGCTCGAAGAGGAGCGCTGCCGCGTGGAGCCCTTTACCACCTCGATGCTCGACGGTATCGACGTGCGGGAGACGCTGCGTAACTGGCACGAAAAGGCCATTTACGTAAAGAGCATCCGGCCGGTGAAGGGGGGCGTGGGATCGGTGGTGGTGATCTTCGACTACGACGAGGACAATTCGCGCTACCCCTGGCAGATGACCTGGCTGGGCGAGCACGAACAGGAAAGCGACATGGCCTTTTACGCCACCGGCATGTTCGCCAACGTCGTGGGGCCGGGGATTTCGCGGACCGAATACGGCGGCTTTCTCCTGAGCTACCCGCCGCTGCGGCTCTTCGATATCTGGCACGACCCGTACTACCGGTTCATCGAGTCAAAGGCTGAGCGGCTGCTCGTCGCCGGGCTCGATTACTCCCAGGAACGGCACGTGGTCTATGTGGCACCCAAACCGCCCCGCAGCCAGGTGGTGACCTATGCCGCGCGCCTCAACCGGAAGATTATCTATATTCCCCTGCGCCAGCTCTCGCCGGTGATGGTGAAGAAGATACGGGTGCTGCATGTGCTTTCGAGCCGGAAGGTGAGGGATGTGGCGGGGGAGTATATATGGTAGGAGTTATGGGCTAACGGCGAGTTGAGCCCCGCGCCATAAAGCGCGGGACTCGAACGACTTGTTGGCCTACTGCTTTGCTGTAAAGCTTTCAACGGACTTTATAAGCAATGATTTCTGTTGCTCCCATTGACTATCAAGGCTGGTTGCCGTAACAAGGTATACGTGCTGTCCGGCTTTAATAGCTCTGGCATACCAGTGCAATTTTCTCCCTTGCATGTCACTTTTATATTCGTATCGAAGCTCATTACCTTTTAGCGTGCGATTCAAAACAGTCAAGTTGAATTCCTTGAATTGGCTAGTTGTCAGTTTATCATAGGCCTCAATCGGTTCTATGAATTGTTGTTTTTGTACGTTCACATTGGCAGCAAAATTGTCTGAGGCAGGAAGAAAAAACATGGCTATTTGGTAAGTAGGGCTCTTAGCGTCTTTGGCAATTGGCGCCTCTATTGAAATTCCAAGGTCATTTGAAACAAAAGCATTTCTCTGCTCAGCGGCAAACGCGCTTGATACCAGAACAATTAATAGAAAGCTGATAGTCGCAATACGCATATTATCTCCTTTATGTGGCCCAACAATGTTATTAAGCGACAAGACGACTGTAACTAAAGCCGTCCGGTTTGTTAGTCAAAATTGGTATATCCTGCCGGTATCATTACACTTGCTTGTCGGTTAACACTACAAGGAGGATAAATTTACGATTGGCCTGGGGACATCCCTTATTCATCGAAATCTTCCGGACCCCTTTGCCGAGTATCCTTAATAAAGCAACCGGCTCTCAATTTGTAATAACTTTCTTTGTCTCTATCAGATTTGCCACCCCAAATCAAGCATTTAAAAACCCGTTGATATGAATGGCTGACAGGCTTATAGTCTGCCGGTGGGCTCGACGACGAAAGGGATATTCTTCGTGAATGGGAACAAACCAGCAAAGATCAAGAAGCTGCTGAATGCCGCTGGATGGAGCATCCTTTTGTTTATAGCCGTCATCTACTGGACGCCCGTCTCAGGCTGGATGGCGGAAGGGCTGCGGGTGCCGGCGCAGGAGCAGAAGGCGGACGTGATCGTGGTGCTGGGCGGGGGGATGCACCGCAATGGCGTCCTGACATCATCTGCACTGGAACGGGTCGTATACGGCATTACCCTTTACCATAAGCAGATGGCTGACCGGATTCTCTTTACCGGAGGCAACCCGATGCGCTATGCCGTTGGGCCGGAGGCCCGGAGTATGGGCAAGCTGGCGGCTGAACTGAAGGTACCTGCCGATGCCGTATTTCTGGAAGACCAATCGAAGACCACCCACGAGAATGCGGCGCTGGTGAAGAAATACATGGGAGAAGCTTTCAGGGGAAAAATCCTGCTGGTTACTTCGCAAACCCATATGAAGCGTGCCGTAGGGGCATTCAGGGCCGAAGGGATGGAGGTGCTTCCGGCGCCGACGCCATGGAAAGAGCAGTATCTGGTGAACTGGGACAGGCTGAAGCTGTTTAAGGCTTGTGTCCACGAATATCTGGGGATTGTCTGGTACGGGTACAAGGGGTGGTATAAGGGTTGACGGAAATGGTTGTGCAAAAAGCCGTCACACCGGTGAAAACCGGTGTCCAGTAGCTATTGCGCCAATTGAAAAACTGGATTCCGGCTTTCGCCGGAATGACTACAAAGTATTTCCAGGGACATCAACAGGGAGGCGGCATGAAGATCGGCTATTACCAGTTTGCTCCCATTTTCGGGGAGGTGGAAAAGAACATCAACAGGGTCCGTGCGTCGCTGAGTTCAGTCGACGCAGACCTTATGGTGCTGCCGGAGCTCTTCTCCACCGGCTATCAGTTTGTGTCGAGGGAAGAGGCGCTGGAGCTGTCGGAAGAGGTGCCCACCGGCCCGGCTTGCCGGGCGCTTATGGAGATTGCGGCGGAGAAGGGGATGCATATTGTTGCCGGATTGGCGGAGCGGGCCGGGGACCGCTGCTACAACTCGGCGGTGCTGATCGGCCCCAAAGGGGTTATCGGTACCTATCGAAAAACGCACCTCTTTTTTGAGGAGACCCTCTGGTTTACGCCGGGCGATACGGGTTTTAATGTGTACAACATCGGCACGGCCAGGCTGGGCCTTATGGTCTGCTTCGACTGGTACTTCCCCGAAGCGGCCCGGACGCTGGCGCTGAAAGGGGCCGACATCCTCTGCCACCCGTCGAACCTTGTGCTGCCCAACTGCCCCGATGCCATGATTACCCGCTGCCTGGAGAACCGGGTATTCTCTGTTACCTGCAATCGCACGGGGTATGAAGAGCGGGGCGGCAAGCCGCGCCTTACCTTTATTGGCAAGAGCCGCATGGTTTCGCCCAGGGGGGAGATACTGGCCACGGCGCCGACGGACGGCGACGAACTGGCGGTGGTGGAGATTGACCCCTTGCGGGCGCGGGACAAGGGACTTAACGTGCACAACGACCTGTTTCAGGCGCGGCGGCCGGAGATGTATGACTTGAAATAACCGTCAAGGTCATCAAGGGCGATAGATTCGGATAGCAACCCTGGTCGAGGTATCAAGGAACAGGGATCTTCACCTCGATATAGTAGAACTCCTTCTGTTTGCCAAGACTTGCCACAAGCTCTTCCTCCCACCGCGTACCGCGGAAAAAGTCTTTTGATCGACTCGTTTTATTGGTCGTTTATTCATGCCTTGAATGCTATTCCAGGGCTTACCGTGTCTTGTTCTATGTGGTTTTGTCATGGGCGTGCAAGGCGGATATTTGACGAGGTATCTTGTGAAGGCGAAAAGGGGACGACATTGGTCCCGACTTCGAAGTTAAAGTTTTATTTAAGGTTTTTAAGGCCATGCCGATAAAAGTAATAACAGGAGTTACCTGACTGGAAATTTACCGGGGTAAAAAATGATTTTTGCAGAGCTGATTGCGATGCGGCAGGTTTACAATGGGCATGATTCCTTACATATCGGAAAAACGACACGACCCCCGATTTTCGGTGCATCTGGAGGTCGGTTTTACCATTGTGGACCAGAGGACATCCGCGCGAATCACTGCCTACCACCCCGCAATTCTGGTCAACAGGAGCCAGGGTGGCTGTTGCCTCATGGTTAATGATCTGCAGATCAGCGGGTTTGATCTGCAGAAATGTGTTGAATCGGTGAAGCTTTACTACATCATTGTCAGCCTTGGTGGAAGGCGAGGAGATGAGCAGCCCTTTGAGCTTAAGGGTTTTGTTCGCTGGATTCACGGTACCGGAGAGGAAGGAAAAGCAGGGTTTGTCCTCGGGCTTGAGCTTGTGCCCTTGAGCGATGAACCTCCAGCAGTAAGGGGCGTGCGGGTGGTAGGGCATAGCTGAGAAAGAGAAGCCCGCTGCCGGCAGTATCTGTTGTGATGAAACGGGTATTGTAATTAAGGGTGTGGTCGGGCCGGAATGGATGGAGTACATTCTGCGGTCTGGGCCACGTTTATTCCTTTAAGCGGTGGCGAGGTGCTATGGGGAAATATATGAGGAAATTGGTCGAGTTTCTGGAGAAGAGGTTGCATCCAAGATATTATCTGGAGGCGCCGATGTCGTTCGATATTTTCAATACGGACTCTGCCTCGGAGATAGGGGGGGCTCATAAAGCCACCCTGGCCGATATAGGGAAGAAGGGATGCTCTTTTCTGGTTGACCGGGTAATGTTCAGGGGGTTCTATCTTCTGGGATGCCTTGAGGATGACGGTGCGCACAGAATAAAGCTGATCTTTCGTTCGAGCGGTTCCGAGGAAACGACTGAGTTGTTTGGCCGGATTGCATGGATTGATAATGTGAGCGGCACCGGTGACCCGAAATTCAAGATCGGAGTGGAATTCCATCCGGCAATAGAGGGTAGTGACTTAAATAAGCTGTTGCGGTCGATGGTAAAGCCGGTGATGGAGCATAAAGGAGAGAATGTGGCAAGCCTATAGCCGGATGGGGTGAGAGAGAGCGGGTTTTCAGCACTATGTAAAGACAAAGAGGGGATGAGCCATAGCGGTTCATCCCCTCTTTCTTTGAGCTGTCGGAAAAGCTAGAAAAGCCCCTTGACCTTCCCGGTTTCTCCGTCCACATCGATACGGCGGTATGCAGGGTCCGAGGCGGTGCCGGGCATGAGCTTGATGGCGCCAGCCACCGGCACGACAAAGCCCGCGCCCTGGTAGGTGAGGATGTCGCGCACAAAGAGCCTCCACCCCTTGGGTACGCCCTTGAGGCTGGGATTGTCGGTGAGACTGAGATGGGTCTTCACCATGCAGGTGCCCAGCTTGGAGAGCTCGGGATCAGCTTCGATGTTCTTGGCCTTGGTGAGGGCCTCGGGGGAGTAATCCACGCCATCGGCACCGTAGCAGAGCTTGGCAATCTTGTCGACGCGTTCCCGCAGCGGGGTCGAAAGGTCGTAGAGGTAGTTGAACTCGCCGGGCTCGTTGCATGCGTCGATGACGGCATCGGCCAGCTCGGTGGCCCCTTCTCCGCCGTACTGCCAGTGCTTGGAGAGGGCAAACCTCGCGCCGGCGCCTTCCACGATCCTCCGTACTGCCTGTACCTCTGAATCCCTGTCGGTGTAGAAGTGGTTGAGGCAGACGACCGGCTTGATGCCCGACGCCTTGACAGTGTTGATGTGGTGCAGAAGATTTTCGCACCCCTTCTCGACCCACGCCACATTCTCTCCCTTGTACTCGTCGGGGATCGGCTTGCCCGGAACGGGAATCGGTGCGCCGCCGTGGCACTTGAGCGCCCTGATGGTGGCGACGATGACCGCTGCATGAGGCCTGAGCCCGGAGTAACGACACTTGAGGTTCCAGAACTTCTCGAAGCCGATGTCGGCGGCGAAACCCGATTCTGTTACCACGTAGTCGCCCAGCTTCAGCGCAACGCGGTCGCCGATGATGGAGGACTGGCCGATGGCGATGTTGGCGAAGGGCCCGGCATGGACGATGACCGGCTGTCCTTCGATGGTCTGCATCAGGTTGGGGTTGATGGCCTCGATCATCCAGGCGGTCATGGCGCCGGCTACTTCGAGGTCGTCAGCTGTTACCGGCTTGCCGCTCTTGCTGGTGGCGAGGACCATCTTGCCGATCCTCTCGCGCATATCCTTGAGGTCGCTGGCCACAGCCAGGATGGCCATGACTTCCGATGACACGGCGATGGCGAAGCCGGAGTTCATCATGAAGCCGTCGTCCTTGTTGCCGAGGCCGATGATCATGTTGCGGAGCGACTGGGCGCAGAAGTCCATGACCCACTTGGTCTCTACCTTGCGGGGGTCGATATCGAGCCTCTTGAGGTTCCTCTTGGCCAGCTGCTCGTCGCTGTAGTTGAACTCGTGCTGCATCCTCGATGTAAGGGCCACCATGCCGAGGTTGTGGGAGTTGATCACGGCGTTGATGTCGCCGGTGAGTCCCAGGGAGAACGGGGTGAGCGGAACACACTGGGAAAGGCCGCCGCCGGCTGCACCGCCCTTGACGTTCATGGTAGGGCCGCCCGAGGGCTGCCTGATGGTGGCGATGACGTTCTTGCCGCGCTTGCCGAGGCCCTGAGTGAGGCCGATGGTGGTGGTGGACTTACCCTCGCCCAGCGGCGTGGGGGTAATGGCCGTTACGTCGACATATTTCCCGTTGGGCCTGTCGGCCAGCCTCTTGAGGACGGACGCATAGTCAATCTTGGCGATATAGTGGCCGTGGGGAAGGAGTTCCTTTTTGTCCAGCCCCAGCTCTTCTCCCAGCTGGTAGACCGTCTTCATATGAGCTTCTGCGGCCTCGGCGATCTCCCAGTCCGCATGTTTGGTAGGATCTAACGGCATATTCACATCCTCCTTATGGTTAAGTTAACAGCTACGTTAATTCCGCCCGAAAGCGGTACAAAAACAAAAAACCGCCTGTGCAACCCTGATGACCGGTGAAGCCTGCGGCGATGGCATTCTGCCAGCCACAGTCGCTTTTCACC
>JAOUDF010000078.1 GCA_029859385.1 Nitrospirota bacterium | reverse complement strand
GCCATGGGACTTACCCCCTTCAAACTGCTGATGCAGGACAAGCGATTGGCACATGTCCCCAAGATACTCGAAACACCCAAGGAAAAAGACCTGGAAGACGACCGGATAAACCTGGGCCTCCTCAGGTCGCTGGCCGCCGCCTGACCATCACCCTTCTCAAGAAAACCCCCTCTTCGGACGAGAAGTACCCTGTTAACGAGGAACCATGACCGACCATCCCAAAATACTCAGAATCATCATGACCGGCTTTCGCGACGGCGCCGACAGGGAGGAGTGCTTCACCTTTCTGGCCGCCATGGTGACGGGTGCATCCCCGGAGCAACTCTCAAAGCTGTTTGTCAGGGAAGGGAATCTCCAGTTCAAGCACCTTTCCGAGGCCATGGCCGACAAGCTGGGAAAGCGGCTGGAAGACAAGGGGGTAGTATTCCACGTCGTAGAGGAAGGCGCTTCCGTTGATACCGCCCCGGAGGAAACATCCACTCCCGCGGACGTCACCGCGGAATCTTTTGAGACTGTCGACGACACAACTCAAACCGTTGAACCTGTCGAAGCGGCTCCCTCTAACGAAACCGCCCACCCCTTCAAACCCATGGGCGTGGTCGACATCATTTACCGGACCATCAAGCTCTACAGCGGCAATCTGAAATCGTTCTACGGCATCGCCTTTTTCTTCGGACTCGTCTCTTATTCCGTCATGTACGGGGCCGTCTTCGGAAGTCTCGGAAGCATCCTTGGCAGCGAACCGGCAGGGAGCCTCCTGGGCCTCTTTGCTGCCGCCGCCAAGGCAATCTTCATCCTGATCGGCGCGGCGATCTTTTACTTCTTCACCTTTCTCTACATGCTCGGCTGCCTCATCGTCGGCGCCGACATGCAGATACGGGGGGTGCCGTGGAGCTTCATTGATGCGCGGGCACGGATAAAGGGGCGCCTCCTCTCTCTCGCCTGGGCGGTGATGCTCGTTTCAGTCATCGTCGGCCTGCTCATGGCAGTTGGCGGCGCCGCCGCAATCGTCCTCGGCCGTATTATCTACGACTCCCTGGGAATCTCGGGTATCCCCCTCATTGCCGTCATCACGGCCATTGCGCTGCTCTATCCCGCCGTACTTCTCATGCACTACCTGCTGGCTCCCATGGTGGTCGTAATGGAAGATAAGAAAGGGTTCGCAGCCCTCAGCAGAAGCGGCACGCTCATGAAGGTGAAGGCAGGGCGAGGGTTCTGGAACTGGAACATCAACCGGGCCGGCTTCATCATGCTGCTGGCATTTCTTGCAAATCTGTCAGTCACACTTCTAGTACTGTTTGTTCACCTTGCCGCATTCGGAGGAATCGCCGTGCTGCACAGCGACATATTCCACCTCTTCAGCAGCCTTCCTCTCGCCTTTGAGATACCGCTTCAGCTGATAAGCCTTGCGCTGCAGGCAGCCGTCGCGCCGCTGTGGATCATTGCTCTTACGTTACTTTACTACGACAGTAGAGTGCGTCTGGAAGGGCTGGAAATGGAAGCGCCGGGGCTGAGGGATTAGGTTAATTCACAATTGTCCATTATCAATTGTCAATTGCCTCAAACAGCGGCTCCCGTATCGACTCATTCCGGCAGACAGGACACTTGCCCGGCTTTGTTAAACGTTCCCTCTTCCTGAAAACAAAACCACAGTGCGTACACTCAGCAGGCGTTACCACCAGTTCGCGGCCGCTCCGCTCGAGGGTTCTGGCGATATGCTCCAGATGTCCGTAGGCTTCTTTCTCTGAGATATGCACCCTGCCGGAAATATCGCGGGCCGTGGATGGGCCTTCCTCAAGCACCGCGATTATCTCCCGTCGGGTTGTTTCATGACGCTCAGCAGGGACAAATGGTCGTGCAGGACGGCTTCGTATGGCCTACTCCTTCGTATGGGTGCACTTGCACAGATCCTGACGGATGAAGGCAATGACCTTCCGTACCGCGCTGTCGCTGAGGAGACTGCCGAAGGGCATCATCGATTCGGAGAAGCCTGAAGCCGCACCCCCCTCCTTGATGGTCTTGAACAATTCTTCGTCAGTGCGGTTTTTCAGATAATTGCCGTCGGTCAGGTTGCGGGGCTGCGTATCAAGCCCCTGGGCAACGGGGCCGTCCCCCCTGCCCTCCTTGCCATGGCACTGGGCGCAGAACTGCATGAAGTTCCCCATGCCTGACTCCTTGTCATCCGCCCACGTATCCTTGCCGGTGTAATCGGCTTCGGCGATCTTCTTCTCGCTCTTTTCGGCGATTGCCATATCTACAGCGCCCCCCGGCGCCACCGGCCCGCCAAAGGCTCCCATGTCGTTGCGGCTTCCATCGGGGTCGTTAAAGATTTCGGCGGGGCTTCCCGCATTGATGGCCGGAGAACCTGCCTTCAGACGATAATTACCTGCCGCCGCATCAACAAAGAGAGGATCATCAGTGACATCTCCCATGCCGGGTTTGACGCGGAAATAGTCCTCACCGTTACCCCAGAAGAGGTTGTGGGAAAGGATCGGTTCCACGCCCTGCTGCCCCTCAAGAAACTCTGCCCACATGATCCCTTTGCCGCCTTTGTTGAGTGCGACTATGTTGTTCCGGACGATCACGCGCGACACCTCGCTATAGATCGACGCCGAGCCGTTGGGACCCAGGGTGTTGTTGGCCAGCTCCGTCCCGGAGGAGTAGGAGCAGTAGATGCCGTTCCCCTTGTTGTGGTGGATGATGTTGTTGCGGACCAGCGGCGCGCTGTAGAGGATATAAATACCGTGCCAGCCGTTGCCGTCGATGGTGTTGCCGGTAATGTGCGAGGGAGAGAAGTAGGTACGGATACCGATATTGTTGCCGGTAATCCGGTTGTTCCTTATGGTCATGGTAATGTGGTCGGCGTTGATCCCCACGTTCGCCGTGACGCCCGCCTTGCCCATCTTGCCGCTGCCGCGGATGGTGAAGCCCTCGATAATGGCCTCATCGGCACCCTCGACCACATTGCCTTTTCCGCCACCGGTAATGACAGTCTTGTCTGCACCGCCCCCCTTGAGGTGGATGCCTGGTTTGAGCTTGACCCGTTCCTTGTAAAGTCCGGGCGCCGCCTGGACAATATCACCCGGTTTGGCCACGGCAAGCGCCTCCCGGATCGTCTTGTACTTGCCCGGCACATGCAGAGTGGCTGCGTCTGCCAGAGAAACACCTCCCCAAGCCAGGATCGCTGTAACACACAGCACAACGCCATCCCGTAATCGTCTACCGAACATCATAGCTTCCTCCCAATATCATCATTTAATAGTCGCTCAAAAAGTCGTCACACCGGTGAAAACCGGTGTCCAGTGAATTTAGAGCGATCAGAAAATACTGGATTCCGGCTTTCGCCGGAATGACGGCAACGCTGTATTGTCAGCATCCTCACAAAAAAGAAAGACTCCTACCGATTACTCGATAGGAGTCCCAAATCTGCCATATCAGTTTCGTGATACCTGCATCCGTCCATCTCCGCCTGCATGACCTACTGCTCTTCGAGGAACTCCTCCTCCAGCGGTTCTACCGCAACTCCGGCGTCCTTCAGGTACTGAATCCCCTTGGTGAGGTTCTCTTCCGTCCCTTCAATCTCGAGGACAAGCTCTCCCAGGGTGTCGCTCACCTTGGCCTTGCGGATATTGGGCATTACGTCAAACTGCTTCGCCATCCTGAAGAGGACCGGCTCTTTCACCAGGCTCTCGGGGAAGACAAGGTGTATTCGCTTTTTTGCCATCAGTTTTCCTCCCGATGCTTAATGCGGTGCAACGCCGCAGAACTGCTGGTAGTCGATCAGCTCCGTGATGGTCTTGTTCGCGCTGCATATCGCACAGTTATCGTCCTTGGGTACCTTCACCGTGCGGAAGTTCATCTTCAGTGCGTTGTAGACGATGAGCCGGTCGGTCAGCAGGTCGCCCTTGCCCAGGAAGTATTTTACCACTTCGGTCGCCTGAATCAAGCCGATGGTCCCCACCACCACGCCGAGGATACCCGCTTCCTGGCACGACGGCACAAGGCCCTGCGGCGGCGGCTCGGGGAAGAGGCAGCGGTAACAGGCGCTCTGTCCGGGGATGATGGTGATGGCCTGCCCGTCGAAGCGGAACACTCCGCCGTGGAAGAGGGGCTTGCCCGTCATGACGCAGGCATCGTTGGCCAGGTAGCGCGTGGGGAAGTTGTCGGTACCGTCCACCACCGCATCATAGTCCTTGAGGATGTCGAGAATGTTCTCGGAGTTGACCCGTGTCTCGTAGGTCACCACCTCGATGTCGGGGTTGAGCGCTGTCATCTTCTCCTTGGCCGACTGGGCCTTGGGTTTCCCGATATCGTTGGTGGAATGGATGATCTGGCGCTGGAGGTTGCTCACCTCCACCACGTCGGCGTCAACGATGCCGATCTTCCCGATACCCGCCGCGGCCAGATAGTAGGCCACCGGCGCGCCCAGTCCGCCGGCGCCAAGAATGAGCACCCGGGCGTTGAGCAACTTCTTCTGTCCAGCCCCCCCTACCTCGGGAAGGAGGATATGGCGGCTGTAGCGTGCAATCTGATCTTCAGTCAAGCTCATCTTTAAAAATCCCTACCTTAAATGCCACCGGCAATCGCCGGAATAATTGAAACCTCATCCCCATCCTTCAACGGCGTCTGGTCGCCGCTGAGGAAACGGATATCTTCCTCGTTTACATACACATTGATAAAACGGCGAAGCTTGCCGGCCTCATCGCACAGCCGCTCCTTCATGCCGGGGTAGGTCGCTTCGATATCGTCTACCAGTTCCCGCACCGTCGCACCCTTGACCGAAATCTCGGCCTGATTGCCGCAGATTTTCTGAAGCGGGGTGGGGATCTTTACACGAATAGCCATGATATGTTTTCCTCCTTCTCGTCAGTTGCGCCCTGTGCGCAGCAATTTATCTATTTACCAAGAACCAGTTCTTCGAACGACTGGATATTCGGCTGTATGTGAGTCGGCGCCCCTACGCGGTCAGCCACCGCCTCCTGCGTCTTGAGGCCGTTGCCGGTAATGCAGATGACGATCGACTCGTCCCTGGGGATGACGCCCTGCTCGATGAGCTTCTTGGCGCTGGCTACGGTCACGCCCCCGGCGGTCTCGGCGAAGATACCCTCGGTGCGGGCCAGAAGCTTGATACCTTCGATGACCTCCTCATCGGTCACAATGGCGGCGCCGCCTCCGCTGGCCTTCACTGCCTCATAGGCGTAGAAGCCGTCGGCGGGGTTGCCTATGGCCAGTGACTTGGCGATGGTCTTGGGCTTGACCGGCTTGATCACCTCGGTGTCGTTGATGATGGCGGTGGAAACGGGGGAGCATCCCTCCGGCTGGGCCGCGTACATCTTCGTATCGAAGTCGTCGATGATGCCGATCTTCTTGAACTCGTGCATCGCCTTCCATATCTTGGTCAGCAGCGAACCCGACGCCACCGGCACCACCACATGCTGCGGCGCCTTCCAGCCCAGCTGTTCGATGATCTCGAAGCCGTACGACTTGGAACCCTCGGCGTAATAGGGGCGAATGTTGATGTTCACGAAGGCCCACTTGTACTTGTTGGCGATCTCGCTGCAGAGCCGGTTTACGTCGTCGTAGTTGCCGTTTACCGCCACCAGGTTGGGGGCGTAGATGAGCGACGCCAGCACCTTCCCCGACTCGAGGTCGTGGGGGATGAAGATATAGCGCTGCAAGCCGGCAGCCGCGCCGTTGGCCGATACCGAGTTGGCCAGATTTCCCGTAGAGGCGCAGGAGACGGTGTCAAAACCCAGCTCCACCGCCTTGGAAAGGGCCACCGAAACGACTCTGTCCTTGAACGAAAGGGTCGGATGACAGACCGAGTCGTCCTTGACGTAGAGTTCCTTTACTCCCAGTTCCTTCGCCAGGTTGTTGGCGCGGACCAGCGGCGTAAACCCGGCATTGAGGCCCACCGTCGGGGCATTATCCACCGGGAGCAGTTCCCGATAGCGCCAGATGTTCCGTCCCCTTTTCTGAATCTCTTCGCGGGTAAGGACCTGCTTTATGGCGTCGTAATCGTAATCGACCTCGAGCTGGCCGAAACAAAACTCACAGACATAGAGCGCCTCCTTGGGGTAGTGGCGGTGACACTCTCTACACTTAAGGGCTTTTGCGTATGACAATTCCTTTTCCTCCGTAATCGGCTGATGGGGCCGATGAATCTCAGATATCATGTTTTACACTACTTCTGAAAGAACTGCGCCATGCTGAAGTAGCGCTCGCCCGTGTCGGGAAGCACCGCGACGACCACCTTGCCGGGCCCCAGTTCGCGGGCTATCTCCAGCGCCACCACAGCGGCTGCTCCGGACGAGATACCCACCAGCAGGCCCTCCTGCGATGCCAGCCGCAAAGAGGTATCGTAGGCATCTTGATCCACCACGGTGCGAACTTCGTCGACAACCTCGCGGTTGAGCACCTGGGGTACGAAACCGGCTCCGAGCCCCTGAATCCTGTGGGGCCC
The DNA here is from genome assembly GCA_029859385.1 of Nitrospirota bacterium. Classification (GTDB taxonomy): domain Bacteria; phylum Nitrospirota; class JAOUDF01; order JAOUDF01; family JAOUDF01; genus JAOUDF01. Next base: position 3,769 of record JAOUDF010000078.1, on the reverse strand, counting down.
GGGCTTGCCGCCGGAGAGGACAGGCGAGTTGGCAGGCTCTACAGCAATGATCTTCACATCGGGCTTTCTCGACTTGAGCACCTCACCCACTCCGGTGACCGTACCGCCGGTGCCGACACCGGAAATAAAAGCATCGATCTTGCCGCCGGTAGCCTCCCAGACCTCTTCGGCCGTGGTCTTGCGGTGAATCTCCGGGTTGGCCGGGTTATTGAACTGCTGGGGCATGAATGAACCGGGGGTATTGGCCACCAGTTCCTCGGCCCGACGGATGGCGCCCGACATCCCTTCCGTGCCGGGAGTCAGGACGATCTCCGCGCCGTAGGCCTGAAGGATATAGCGCCTCTCCATGCTCATGGTCTCTGGCATCATGAGGATAAGCTTGTACCCCTTGACCGCCGCGATCATGGCCAGACCAATGCCGGTGTTGCCGCTGGTCGGCTCGATGATGGTGCCGCCCGGTTTGAGCACGCCGCGTTTTTCGGCATCCTCGATCATGCTGAGGCAGATACGGTCCTTTACGCTGCCGCCGGGATTGAAGGACTCCATCTTCACATAGACATCCGCCATCCCCTCGGTCACCACGCGGTTCAGCTTCACCAAGGGTGTGTTCCCGATCAGTTCTATGACATTCTTGTGGATTTTTTGCGCCATCTCTCCTCCTGTCCGCAAAGGTGGTTAGTGTAAAAATAACTGCCGGATTTGTAAAGCAAAAATGCTACTCTCATAAAGACCTTAAAGCTGTTTTGTCATTCCGGCGAAAGCCGGAATCCAGTTAAAACCAGTACAAGACCGCTGGACACCGGTTTTCACCGGTGTGACGCCTTATTCTATTAATCACGCCTCTTCCACTACCTTCACCGGGCAGGGTGCATTGGCCGTCAGCTTGTCGACGGCCGAGCCCAGGAAAAACCGGGAAATGGCGGAGCGCTTCATCCGGTTCATTATGACCAGGTCGACCCGGTACCTCTCCACCATCTTGAGGCAGGTCTCCACGAACTCCCCCCCCTCGATGATCGTCTTGCACGATACTCCTTCCGCTTTCGCCTTTTTTTCGATCTCATCAAGCAGGGCATTGCCGCGAAGGCAATATTCCCGCTGGATGGCAGTCGTGAGTTCCTCGCTGGGTTTGTCGCCGATGAAATCGTAGTCCGCCATCCGGTCGAAGACCATGCTGGGAATCTTGGAATCGTTGACAAACAGGACCACCAGTTCGGCCTCATCTTTTTTCGCAGTTACAATAGCTTCGTCAACCGTCACGGGAGACTGCCGCGTTGTGGAGAGCACCAGCATGATTGTTTTACGCTGTTTTTCCGTACTCATAGCTTTCTCCTAGACCGCATGTCCGATTAATGGCCAATATATCCTGATCATCAGGTTGAAGACGACCCATGACACCACACCCATTATCACGCCGGGAACGACCAGGTCCTTCATGCGAAAGAAGCCCGATGAATAGGCTATGGCCGTTGCCGGCGTCGAGATGGGGAGACAATAGGCCAGTCCCGACGGCATGGCGATGGCCATGGTGATGATCTTCGGGTCCATCCCCATCTTTGCCGAGAGACTGATCCCCACCGGCATGAGAATGGCGATGATGGCCGCGTTGCTCATAGCTTCGGTAAGCAGTATCGATAGAGCAGAGAAAAGCAACACCAGCGCCATGGGCGATGTCGCCCATCTCCCGATGGTAGCATTGGCGGCCCACTCGGCAGCTCCCGTGCTTGCGAGGGCCGCACCCAGGGCTATTGCCCCACCGTACATAAGCAGGATACCCCAGTTGACATACTCCTCAACGTCTTTCCAGCGGATAAGCCTGAAGACAAACAAAAGCGTCACCGCAATAATGGCGATGTTGGCCAGCCCCAGCCTTTTCCCTTCCAGTATCCAGAAGACTATTGCCAGCACCATGATCCCGCCGATCATCTTTTCGTTCAGGGAAAAGGCGCCGAGATGTTCATTCTTCTTGTCAAGGACCTCGGCGGCCTTGCCGGTATCAACGATATCCCGGGGAAACCACTTGAGGATAACCACGAAACCTATGGCCAACAGAATCAACACCACCGGCACCACCGCCACCATCCATTCGAAGAAATCGATATCGCTGCCGGTGCTTTCCTTGAGAATCCCGATCGCCAACGGGTTCCGCGCCCCACCCAGAAACGTCGCAACCCCGCCGATAATACATCCCCAGGCCGAGGCAAGAAACAATGATTTTGCATAGCCGCTCTGCATCGGTTTGAGTCCCAACGCCTTGGCGATCTCCAGGACGATAGGAAACATCATGGCTGCCACCGCATGCTCCGACATCCAGAACGAAAGAAACGCCGGAAAGAGATACACACCCAAAAGGAGCTTAGTCGGCGTCCCGCCGCATCGGCGCAGAACCAGCAAAGCCATGCGCGACGAGAGCCCCGACTTCATCATGGCTGCGGCCAGAATAAAGGCACCCAGGATAAAGAAGACCGCCTCATTGCCAAACAGCGAGTAGACCTTCTTGCTCTCCATAATCCCCAGCAGCGGGATCATCACCATGGCCAGAAGACTGGTGATGGAAAGGGGGATGAGCCCCGTAACCCAGAGAAACAGGCAGACCACAAAGACGCCGATGGTCTTGAGTCCGGCTTCGGTCAACCCGGCAGGCGGTGTCAAATGGATGATGTACCAGAAGATGGCGCCCAGACCTATGAAAGCCGCAGGCCTGTAGGCAACGGACAGAAGAATGACCCACAGGGGGCGTGTGTCGACGACCACTCTCATGAGCGACCTCCTAGAGCCCCGATGATTCGAGCGAATCACTCACGTTGCGAACACGCAGCTTCCGCCGCAGCTTCGAAATGTTCCGGGCAATGCGGCCGCCCTTCTTCAGGCGCAGGACGGAGGACAATATCCCCTCTTCCTTGTCGCCGGTGAAGAAATGTCCTTCCATCGCGTTGACCACCACCGAGTAGTGACGGATCCAGCCGGTCTTGAGCTTGTGCCGCTTGACCGATTGAAACAGGTGGGCGAATATCGGTACGATCTTCTCCGTATCCGGCGGCGGCGTCGCGGCCAGATCGGTGCCTTCCACCGGATGGAAGAGCGACAGGGTCGGCACTACCCCGATACGGGTGAGGGCATCGATGCCCGCCATGGTCGACTCGGGCGTCTCCAGCCCCACAATCAGGTTGCTTACCACCGCTCCCTCCGGGAAGACCCGGGCTGCATATTCCAGCGCCTTGAAGAAGCGATCACGACCGATGAGCTGCGCCTTGCCGGGGCATACCCGCTCGAAGGTCTCGGGATCGAACACCTCCAGGTTGTAGGCCACCGAATCGACACCCAGGGCATAGGTCTGGTCGATCCATGAGTTGCTCTTCGGCGGCTGCACCTGTATGCAGACAAGGGTATCGAAGCGCTTCTTTATCGCCTCGATATAGGGTGCCAGAAGCGCAACCCCACCGTCCTCGCCGGTGAAGAAACCGGTATTGAGGTGCACATAGTCGGCGGCTCCTTCGGAGAGGGCCTGATGCACCGCCTCCAGCACCTCTTCAACGGTCCGCTGCTCCTTTACCCTGCCGTCCACCCCGCAGAAACGGCACTCAAGACCGTCGGTAAAGAACTCGCAGGAGGCGATGGGGTTTATGGCAATATAGCCGCCGTAGACACGGCAGAACTGGGAGAAGGGTATACCGGTGGAGGTCGAACGGCTCATGAGCGACGGTTGCGGGACCACCTCGACATCGGCCAACAGATCGCCGCACGCAATGACAAACCGCCCCTTCTCCTTCGT
>JAOUDF010000323.1 GCA_029859385.1 Nitrospirota bacterium | reverse complement strand
TCGGCCTTTGTTCAAAAGGTGTTCGGGTTCCTCAGTGTCGATCTGCCGCGAACAGCTCGCGAACAGTTCCGGATAGGTGAAAAGGTGGCAAAATCCGAACTTCGCGAAGGAGACCTCGTATTCTTCAAGACCTATGCGAAATTCCCCTCTCATGTCGGAATTTACATCGGCGACAACAAGTTTATCCACGCCTCGTCGGTGAACAAGAAGGTGTCCGTGTCGACCCTGGATGCGCCATACTATACCAAGCGTTATATCGGCGCCAAACGCCTGCCGGTTCAGGACAAGTTCTAGTTTCCCCATTATACAATCTTTCCACACGGAGCCGGGACAATCCCGGCTTTTTGTTTTTCTCCTCGTGTCTTTCCGCCAACGAAAACCCGCTTTCAGTTTCCAATAGCTTGCCGGACTTTTTGTCGGGGATTTTTGTTTATCATTCCCGTCAAGATGCCGAATAGAGAAATACGCTATAAAATGTAGCTAAAACAGGCAAGGATGCACCTATTCCGTCCACCTTGACACCGCACATCGGTATGTTAGGGTTAACTCAGTATTCATGACCTCAGGAAGAGGCTTTCCATCTCGGTCGGGAAGGGAGTAACGGTGATCAGAATTCGGTTCCATGGCAGAGGAGGCCAGGGAGTCAAGACCGCGAGCAGAATTGTTGGTACCGCGGCCTTCATGGAAGGGTATTTTTCCCAGGATGCTCCTCTTTACGGGGCGGAACGACGCGGCGCCCCGATCATAGCTTTTACCAGGGTCGACAAGGATATCATCCTCGAACGAGGGCTCATCATCAGCCCCGACATCGTAATGATTGCCGATGAAACCCTGCTGGATGACCCTGCGGTACACCCGCTCTCGGGACTGCGGGAGGGGGGAGTTGTTTTTATCAATTCCTCCCGTCAATCAGAAGAATTCAAGCCGATCCTTCCCGTTCCCTCCACTGTTGTAACCCTTGATCTTACCTCTCTTGCTCTTGAAGTTACCTCCACTGCCAATATAAGCTCCGCGGTCGCCGGCTCCGTATGCCGCCTTCTGGGGATGGTAAAGGAAGATACTTTGAGGCAGGCGGTTGACCGGGAGCTTGCGAGTCTCGGGCTCAATGAAAAGGCCAGGAATGCATCTGTAGAGCTGGCGGTTCGTGCCTATACGGCTACTCCCGATGTTACTCTGACAAGCCCCGGTGCCCCGCCTGTCGAGAAAGAATTCGACCGTGTCATTAACCTGATTTACAGCGGCCCCCTGCTGGGGACGGCCAATATTATGAAGGGCGGCACGACGGAGATGAGGCATACGGGTAACTGGCGGTTGTTCAAGCCGGTCATCGACCAAGAGAAGTGCAAGAAGTGCAATATCTGTTTCGTGCGCTGCCCCGACTCGTGCATCACGCTGGACGACAAGGGGTACCCCGTTATCCATTACGACAACTGCAAAGGGTGCCTCATCTGTCACGAGGAGTGTCCCGCAGACGCCATTTCAGTAGTAAAAGAGGACTCCAATGAGTGAAGACCTGAGAGAGATGCTTACGGGTAATGTCGCCGCGGCGTGGGGTGCGCGGCTGGCGGAGGTGGACTATGTCCCCTCGTTTCCGATTACCCCCCAGACCGAGATAGTGGAAACACTCTTTGCCTGGGCAAGAGAAGGGAATCTGTCCGGTCGGGTAGTGCACATGGACTCCGAACACTCGATGCTTGCGGCCGCGGGAACAGGATCGTGTACCGGGGCAAGGGTCTTTGCGGCGACATCGAGTCAGGGGCTCCTCTATGGATTCGAGATGCTTTACAACATCGCCGGGTGGCGAGCGCCGCTGGTGCTGGTGAATGTTTCCCGGGCGCTGGCCGCGCCGATCACGCTGGAGCCCGACCACAACGACGTCCTCTCAGCCAGGGATTGTGGTTTTCTCCAGATTCACTGCGAGACCTGCCAGGAGGTGCTCGATTCGGTGCTCATGGCCTATCGAATATCCGAAGACCCGCGCGTACTGCTGCCCAGCATCGTCAATCTCGATGGGTTCTATCTCTCCTTCAGCCGCGAGCCGGTGATCATCCCTGCCGTTGAAAAGGTGCGCCAGTTCCTTCCCTCTTACGAGCCGACCCACGCCTTCTTCAAGGGAGGAACACCCGTATCGCAGGGAGTGGCGGCCCTTGGCGCTTATGTTTACTCCTATTTCAGGTACCAGGTACACCTGGCTGCCCAGAATGCCCTCACGGTCCATCAGGAGGCTGCGGCCCAGTTCAAGGATATCTTTGGCAGGGAATACGGGCTGGTGGACGAGTTCATGATGGATGACGCCGACTATGTCATCGTTATGAGTAACTCCTTCGCCACCCAGGGAAAATCAGCGGTACGGCATATGCGGGAGCAGGGGAAGAAGGTCGGCCTGCTGCGCCTCAGAGTGGTGCGTCCCTTCCCGGTAGACGCGATCCGTTCGGCACTCATGGGGAGAAAAGGTGTGGCGGTTCTCGATCAGAACCTTGCCCCCGGCAAGGGCGGGATAT
>JAOUDF010000322.1 GCA_029859385.1 Nitrospirota bacterium | reverse complement strand
AGGGTGAGTTCCTCCTTCCCTGCTATCTTGTCGACCTCCACCAAATATTAGAGCCCACTGGGCCATATTAGCCAACATACTGACCGCACCGGCTATCGTGGCAGCAATAGTGCCGACAAGAATATCCCTGTTCTTGACATGAGCCAGCTCATGGGCCATAACACCCTCCAGCTCCTCCTTTGAGAGCAACCTGAGTATTCCTGTCGTGGCAGCAACAGCGGCATGTTCGGGATTTCTTCCGGTGGCAAAAGCGTTTGGCGTATCCTGTGGTATGATATAAATTTTAGGCATGGGCAGATTAGCCTTTTGGGCCAGATTTTTCACCATACCATAGAATTCGGGTTCCTGTACCTCTGTCACTTCCTGAGCCTTGTACATGGAGAGGACGATCTTATCTGAAAACCAGTAGGATCCGAAGTTCATCACCAGGGCAATAACAAAAGCGAAAACAGCACCGCTTTGCCCTCCCAGAGCGCCACCGGCCCAAACGAGAATCAGGGTTAAGACCGTTAAAAGCAGGGTTGTCTTTAGCATATTCATTTTAAATTTCCTCCGATTAAAGTTTTTTTACTCCCTATAAAAGCGGGAGCAGCCTGAACTGCTCCCGCAATAATTAAAGGGAATATTTTCATCATCATTTTTTGTCCCTATGGACCGGAAATAATGACAAAAAGTTCACTTTATTTTATCGGATGGAATCGATAATCCCGTTCAGTGTCGCACTCGGACGCATGGCCTTGTATGCCTTGGCATCGTCGGGGTGGTAGTAGCCGCCGATATCCTGGGGCTTGCCCTGGGCGCCGATGAGCTCATCGTTGATCTTCTGCTCCTTTTCGGCCAGTGCCCTGGCAACGGGCGCGAAGGTCGCTGCCAGTTCAGCATCGTCCGTCTGCGCAGCCAGTGCTTCCGCCCAGTAAAGGGCGAGGTAGAAGTGGCTTCCGCGATTGTCGATCTGACCGACCTTACGGGCAGGAGACCTGTTGTTATCGAGGATTTTGCCATTGGCCTGGTCGAGGGTACTGGCAAGAACCTGCGCCTTTTTGTTGCCGTAAACATTGGCAAGGTGCTCCAGAGAAACACCGAGGGCAAGGAACTCGCCGAGAGAATCCCAACGCAGATACCCTTCCTCCATAAACTGCTGTACGTGCTTCGGTGCCGAACCGCCGGCGCCCGTCTCGAAGAGTCCGCCCCCTTCCATTAGAGGAACGATGGAGAGCATCTTGGCGCTTGTGTTGAGCTCGAGAATGGGGTAAAGGTCCGTGTTGTAGTCCCTTAGCACGTTACCGGTGACGGAGATGGTGTTCTTCCCTTCCCTCATTCTTTCAACAGAAAGTCTGGCCGCTTCGGCAACACTCATGATGCGGATATCGAGGCCCTTCGTGTCGTGGTCCTTCAGGTACTGGTCAACCTTCTTCCTGATCTCGATATGGTGGGCACGATCGGCGTCGAGCCAGAAAACGGCAGGATCACCGGTCGCTCTCGCTCTCGTTACGGCCAGCTTCACCCAGTCCTGGATGGGCGCATCCTTGACGGTGCAGGAACGCCAGATATCGCCTTCCTCTACCTTGCTTTCATGGATGGTCTTTCCATTGGCGTCGACCATGCGGATGCTACCGTTGCCGGGCGCCTCGAAGGTGGTCGGGTGGGATCCGTACTCTTCCGCCTTCTGGGCCATGAGGCCAACGTTGGGCACGGTCCCCATGGTGGAGGGATCAAGGGCGCCGTTCTTTATGCAGTTCTCGATGGTCTCGCTGTAGAGGCTCGCATAGCTGTGGTCGGGAATTACGCACTTGGCGTCGTGAGGCTTGCCGTCAGGTCCCCACATGATACCGCCGTCACGGATGACGGGAGGCATGGAGGCGTCGATGATAATGTCGCTTGGAACGTGCAGGTTGGTAATCCCCTTGTCGGAATTTACCATGGCCAGTTCGGGACGTTTCTTGTAAACGGCCTGGATATCGGCCTCGATTTCGGCCCGCTTGTCGGCAGGAAGCTTTTCCATCTTTGCATAGAGATCGCCGAGACCGTTATTGAAGTTGACGCCCAGTTCCTTGATGGTGGCGGTGTGCTTCTCAATCACGTCCTTATAAAATACCTTGACGCAATGACCGAAGATGATGGGGTCGGAGACCTTCATCATGGTGGCCTTCATATGAAGCGAAAAGAGAACGCCTTTTTTCTTGGCATCGTCGATCTGCTCGGCAAGAAATTTTGTCAGTGCCTTCTTGCTCATGAAGGTAGCGTCAACGACCTCTCCCTTCTGTAGGGGGAGTTTGTCCTTTAAAACAGTCACTTTTCCGCTGCCGTCGACAAACTCGATCTTTGCCGTCGTGGCATCAGCCATTGTGGCCGATATTTCGTTGGAAGCAAAATCGCCGCTGCTCATGGTTGAAACGTGGGTCTTGGACGCGGGCTTCCACTCACCCATTCTGTGGGGGTTCTTCCTGGCGAAATTCTTTACCGACTCGGCTGCACGACGGTCCGAGTTTCCTTCACGAAGCACG
>JAOUDF010000321.1 GCA_029859385.1 Nitrospirota bacterium | reverse complement strand
GCTGAGTTCAAGTCGAAGAGGGGGTGGACCTCAGTAGAGGGGGCGTTGTTATAGTTTATGAAAATCAGATACCTCATTCTGTCGTTTGGAATTGTGTGTTTCTCTCTCAGCGATACCGCTATCGCGAGTGAGCCCCTTCTAGAGTGTGCTCGGAAATTTAAGGAAGAGCATCAGAAGGCTGCACGTTACGAGTGTTACGATCAGGTTACTGGTGTAAGCTCGGCAATATCTTCGTCTTCCATTGATAATCTTGACGTGCCTTCAAATAAAAAAGGAGGAAACAGGGAAATAAGAGTAGAGGCACCGGATAAAGAGACAAAATATAAACCACTTGCTGACGAGTGGTCGCTTAACGAAGATAGTAAAACAGGTGTGCAATTTTACCGGCCGATGTACTTTATAATTCGACAAACAGATAGGCCGAACTCCACGCCGCATAGTCCACACCATATAGCGACATCCAGACAGGATATTGATCGCCAAGAAGCAAAGTTTCAAGTAAGCTTTAAGAACGAGTTAATCTCGCCAGAGAAAAGCGAAAAGGCCCTTGCAAAATATTGGCCGGAAAACTGGCGGCTTTGGTTTGCATATACCCAACAATCAAATTGGCAAATATTTAATAGCCGTAATTCAAGTCCCTTCAGGACCAGCAATTATGAGCCTGAATTTATCCTGACATGGAATACCCATGAAGGCGTCGTTTCTAAGTTGCCACAGCTGGTCAATTTTGGATTAGTGCATCAGTCTAATGGGCAATCAGACCCATATTCGCGAAGCTGGAACCGCGTGTATGTGCAAGGTGGCTGGCAAATGAGTAATAATCTGTCAATATTGCCACGATTATGGTATCGGCTTCCGGAAAATAAGTCATCGGATGACAATCGAAACATAGCTGCTTATCTTGGCTACGGAGATTTGGTGCTCAAAGGACAAGCTTTTCAAAAGTTGGACTATACCGTTTTGTTCCGTCATAATATGAGAACAGATCGTGGTCGGGGCTACGTTCAGTTGGATATAGATCTTTGGGGTCTCCGTCAATATCTTCCTTTTCACTTCAAGGCAGCGCCTCATTTGCAAATTACCACGGGATATGGTGAAAGTTTGCTCGATTATAATCACCATCAAACAACTGTGGGCATTGGTGTTGCTTTTTAGGGGGCAGCTAGGGGACGCCCATTAAATTATAAGTTTTGCGGTTAGTCTTTCGCAGAAGGCCCTCCGATCGAGGGTCTTCTTGTTTTTAACGCGGTTGAAAACCCGATTGACAATGCCCTGCCACAGGTTTAACATGGTCATAATTCTGGTCAACCATAATTCAACTTATAAAACAGGGAAAACGCCATGAAAACCCTTCCCCTTTCAGAAGTAAAAATGAAACTCAGCCAACTGGTCGAGACGGTGAGCGCCACTGATGAAGAGGTGATGATCACGAAAAACGGCTATCCGGCGGCGGTTCTGGTGAGCGCCGACGAGTTTGAGGGCTGGAAGGAAACGGTTGCCGTGCAGTCCGACAGGACGTTGACGGAGGAAATTCGGGCCGGCCTTGGTGAGCTGAAAGCTAAAAAGGCCCGGCTTTATACGCTGGATGAGCTCTTTGCGAAGCAGAAATAATGGCACACAAGCTCAGGGTTCCTGATTCCATCGCCGTGACTATTCGAGCGCTGCATCCCAACCTTAAACAAAAGATCCGTGCGGCGCTGGAATTGATTCTTGCCGAGCCTCATTCTGGAAAGGCATTGCGCGGTGAGCAGGCGGGGCTTATGACCTATCGGGTATCGAGATTCAGGATTGTTTACAGGATAGGGCGAGACAGGGTTGTAGAGTTAGTGGCTGTCGGCCCTCGCGAATCGATTTACGAAGAGACGTATCGACTCGTCAGTAAAGAGACTGTGCTGAAAGATTGATGACGCTGCACCAAATAAAAAAGGCCCCCGAATTCGGGGGCCTTTTCAAGTTGTGCGATCTGGTTAGACCTTTACGACGTTGGCAGCCTGCGGACCTTTTGCACCCGCGATTACGTCGAACTCCACAGCTTCGCCCTCAGCGAGGGACTTGAAGCCATCTGCCTTGATAGCGGAAAAATGTACGAATACATCTTCACCGCCTTCCTGCTCAATGAAACCAAAGCCCTTGGAATCATTGAACCATTTTACTGTTCCTTTTGCCATGAGAAATACCTCCTTTCTTGAACTTTCGGAGGTGTTCCCCCGGATCTACAGGTTTTTCTGTTCATGATCGACGGGGAGAGTAGCACACTAATATACGGGATGCAAGACAAATAAATGAGGTGGGGATTCTACTCCATCGATACCGGCGGCGGGTTCAGGTTTCCCGCTCGTTTCATGAGGTCGTAGTAGTACTTTACCTTGCAGGCATGTTCCACGGTGCAGATGTGCACGTACGCCTCTTCCATGATCTTCCCGATGGCAAAGCTGCCGTGGCCTCGGATGATGGCAACCTTGTGGTCCCTGAGCGCCTCGGAGGAATTTCGGGCCAGCTCCTTCGA
>JAOUDF010000003.1 GCA_029859385.1 Nitrospirota bacterium | reverse complement strand
TGGCACCTCGATGTCGGCTCATCGCATCCTGGGGCTGGAGCAGGTCCCAAGGGTTTGGCTGTTCGCCAATTAAAGCGGTACGCGAGCTGGGTTCAAAACGTCGTGAGACAGTTTGGTCCCTATCTGTTGTGGGCGCAGGATATTTGAGAGGATCTGTCCTTAGTACGAGAGGACCGGGATGGACGAACCTCTAGTGTGCCAGTTGTTCCGCCAGGGGCAATGCTGGGTAGCTATGTTCGGAAGGGATAACCGCTGAAAGCATCTAAGCGGGAAGCCCACCTCAAGATTAGATATCCCGGGGAGTAATCCCCCTGAAGACCCGTGGAAGACCACCACGTTGATAGGCTGGATGTGTAAGTGCAGTAATGTATTTAGCTAACCAGTACTAATCGGTCGTGAGGCTTGACCATAATTTGCCCTTGAAAAATCCGGTCTTTTAAAACGCATAAATCAGATGTGCTTATTCGGTTTGAGTAGTATTCGGAATTCCCGGTGGCTATGGCGGAGGGGCAACACCCGTTCCCATCCCGAACACGGCAGTTAAGACCTCCAGCGCCGATGGTACTGCACTAGCGATGGTGTGGGAGAGTAGGACGTCGCCGGGATTAAAATGAAAGGCCCATCAGCAATGATGGGCCTTTTTATTTTTCGACATGCTCCCTTTGAAGGTGCTTTACCTTGACGCCCGATACCTCTTGGGCTACAATTCACCAATTTTTACCACGGAGGTATCATGCTGGAAAGTACTGTCAGAGAAGGACTTACATTTGACGATGTGCTGCTTGTTCCCGCCTATTCGGAGGTGCTCCCCAAAGATGTTTCCCTCTCTACCCGGTTGACCCGCAACCTCTCCATCAACATTCCGCTGGTCAGCGCGGCCATGGATACGGTGTCCGAGGCCCGTCTTGCCATTGCCCTGGCGCAGGAAGGGGGGCTGGGCTTCATCCACAAGGCGCTTCCCATTGAGGCACAGGCGGCCGAAGTGGACAAAGTGAAAAAGTCCGAAAGCGGGATGATCATCGATCCCATCACGGTATCGCCCGACGCCAAGGTCAGCGAGGTCCTCGAGATCATGGGGCATTACCATATCTCCGGCGTCCCCGTTACCAAGAACAAGAAACTGGTCGGCATCCTCACCAACCGCGATCTGCGCTTCGAGACGCGAATGAACATCAAGGTCTCGCAGATAATGACCAAGGACAAACTGGTGACCGCTCCCCTGGGAACCAGCGTGGAAGAGGCCAAGGAGATCCTCCACAAGCACCGCATCGAGAAGTTGCTGGTTGTCGATGATGAATTCAGGCTGCGGGGGCTCATCACCATCAAGGATATCGAGAAGAGGATCAAATACCCCAACGCCTGCAAGGACGATTACGGCAGGCTGCGCGTAGGTGCGGCAGTCGGTGTGGGGGAAGAGACGCTGGAACGCGCCCAGGCCCTGATAAAGGCCGGTGCCGATGCCATCGTGGTCGATACGGCCCACGGCCACTCCCGTGGCGTTATCGAGACGGTCAAGAAGCTCAAGAAGAAGTTTGACATAGAGATCGTGGCCGGCAACGTGGCCACCGCCGAGGCGGTCCGCGACCTGGCGAAGGCCGGTGCCGACGCGGTCAAGGTGGGCATTGGTCCCGGTTCCATCTGCACCACTCGCGTGGTGACCGGGGCAGGCGTTCCGCAGATTACGGCGGTGGCCGAGTGCGCCCGCGAGGCCGACAGGCACGGCATCCCGATCATCGCCGACGGCGGTGTGAAGTTCTCGGGCGACATCACCAAGGCGCTGGCCGCTGGGGCAAGCGTGGTCATGATCGGCGGCCTCTTTGCCGGTACGGCGGAGAGCCCCGGCGAGACGGTGTTGTACCAGGGCCGAAGCTATAAGGTATACCGGGGCATGGGCTCCATCGGCGCCATGGAGCGGGGCAGCAAGGACCGCTATTTCCAGGAGCATGAGGCATCGGTGCGCAAGCTGGTCCCCGAAGGGGTTGAGGGGCGCGTACCTTACAAGGGACCGCTGGCCGACAGTGTGCATCAGTTGTTGGGCGGCCTGAAGGCAGGCATGGGCTACTGCGGCTGCGGGACCATTGAGGATCTGCGCACCAAGGCCCAGTTTGTACGAATCAGCGGCGCCGGCCTGCGGGAGAGTCACGTCCATGACGTGATCATCACCAAGGAAGCGCCCAACTACAGCATGGAATAATATCGCAGGGGTGAATCTTGTATTCGCCCGCACAGCACAGATTGGGCGATCACAAGGATCGCCCCTACATTTTTTGAAAGCCAATTCATGACCGACATCCATTCCGAAAAGATACTGATCCTCGACTTCGGTTCCCAGTACACCCAGCTTATTGCCCGGCGGGTGCGGGAGAACCGCGTCTACTGCGAGATACACCCTTTTAACGTCGGTCTCGACGCCATCAAAAAGTGGGCGCCCAAGGGGATCATCCTCTCCGGCGGCCCGTCCAGCGTCTACGATAAGGAAGCCCCAATGATCGACAAGGGGATATTCGAACTGGGGCTGCCCGTGCTGGGCATCTGCTACGGCATGCAGCTCATGACCCACCTCAACGGCGGCGTGGTGGAGAGGGCGACCAAGCGGGAATACGGCCGCGCCTATCTTCGCGTTGACGATGCATCGGGGATATTCGCCCCGTTCCGTGGAGACAATGCCCCCCTCGAGGTATGGATGAGCCATGGCGACCGGATTGAAAAATCCCCTCAGGGCTTCAAGGTTGTAGCCCATACGGACAACTCACCGGCCGCTGCCATTGCCGACCCGTCACGGAATTTCTACGGCATCCAGTTCCATCCCGAGGTAGTGCATTCCCCCCGGGGCGCTGAAATTCTGGAGGCCTTCGTGCGCGGCGTCTGCGGCTGCACGGGGCAGTGGACCATGGGGTCGTTCATCGGCACCACCATCGACGCGATCCGTCGCCAGGTGGGCAGCGGCAAGGTCATCTCCGCCCTCTCCGGCGGGGTCGATTCATCGGTGGTTTCGGTGCTCATTCACCAGGCCATCGGCCAGCAGCTTACCTCCATCTTCGTCAACAACGGCGTCCTCAGAAAGGGCGAGGCCGAACGCGTGCAGGATGTCTTCCGGAACCAGTTCCGGATGAACCTCGACTATGTCGACGCGTCCGACATCTTTCTGGATAAACTCAAAGGGGTGACCGACCCGGAGCAGAAGCGCAAGATCATCGGCAACGAGTTCATCTACCTCTTCGAGCGGGAGGCCGAGCGCCTCGGGACCGTCGACTTCCTTGCGCAGGGAACCCTCTACCCCGACGTCATCGAATCGGTCTCCGTCAAGGGACCGGCGGCGGTGATCAAGTCGCATCACAACGTGGGCGGTTTGCCGGAGCGGATGCGGCTGAAGCTTATCGAGCCGCTGCGCGAACTGTTCAAGGACGAGGTCCGGCAGGTTGGGCGCGAACTGGGCATGCCCGAGGAGATCATCAACCGGCAGCCGTTCCCCGGCCCTGGTCTGGCCATCCGCTGCTTGGGTGAAGTAACCGCCGACCGTCTTGAGATTCTGCGCAACGCCGATGCCGTGGTGCTCGAAGAGATCAAGAGCGCCGGGCTCTATCAGTCGATATGGCAGTCCTTTGCCGTGCTCCTGCCGGTAAAGACCGTAGGTGTCATGGGGGACGAGCGGACCTACGACTACACCATCGCGCTGCGGGCAGTAAACTCCCTCGACGGCATGACCGCCGACTGGGTGCACCTTCCTTACGAACTGCTGGCAAGGATTTCCAACCGGATTATCAACGAGGTGAAGGGGGTAAACCGGGTGGTGTACGACATTACCTCCAAGCCCCCCGGCACCATAGAGTGGGAGTAGGGAATATCTTCCCGAGACAATGAATTGAAACCAACAAAGACGCGTCAAAGGCCGAAAACAGCCGGTGGAAAGAAATCGACCGGACGATCCTCCGGCAGCATGGAAAAAGTAATCAAGGCTGCGGTGGACAGATATCACGAGGCGAGGAAGGCCATGAAGCCGGGCCGGGAAGAGACGCCGACCAACCGCAAAGGTCGCCCTTCATCGGCGGAGAAACCGTCGGCCGGGAGGCCTTCGAAGACCGCGAAGGGAAGGACCGCCCGTCCGGAACAGGCGGAAACGGGTCGACAAAGGACCGGTGGCCCGTCATCACCAAAATCGAGCAAGCCGTCGCCCGGCAAACCGTCACTCAGCAGGAGGCGCCCTGAAGAAGGGGCTCGCCCTATGACGGCGAGGAGACGTCCTGCTGCTGCACCCAGGGTAGAAAAACCGGCGTCGACCGGGGAACCTGGCCTGGAGCGGCTCCAGAAGGTGCTGGCGCAGGCGGGGATAGCCTCCCGCAGGCACGCCGAGGAGCTGATCAGCGAGGGCTCGGTAACGGTCAACGGACAGGTGGCGGAACTGGGATGCAAGGTCGACCCCGCCAGGGACTACATAAAGGTAAACGGCAAACCGCTGCGCATCAATGCCGAAGAGAAGGTCTGCATCATGCTCAACAAGCCGCGGGGATTTATTACCACCATGGACGACCCCGAGGCGCGGGACACGGTGATGCGCCTCATCAAGGGGCTCAAGATGCGGGTAAAACCGGTGGGGAGGCTGGATGTGCAGACCGAAGGGCTGCTGCTCTTTACCAACGACGGTGACCTGGCCAATGCCGTCACCCATCCGGCGCGGGAGATGGCCAAGACCTACCGGGTGAAGGTGGATGGCGTGCTCGACGAGGCGGATTTCGAAAAGCTGCGGCAGGGCGTAAAGCTGGCTGACGGTATGACTGCCCCGGCGGCGGTAAAGCCGGTAAAGAAGACGGCGACCAACTCGTGGATAGAGATCACCATCCATGAGGGAAGGAACCGGCAGGTGCGCAGGATGTGCGAAAAGATAGGGCATTCGGTGCTCAAACTGAAACGGATGGCGATTGGTCCCGTCGAGCTGGGTCCGCTGCCGCTGGGGGCGTGGCGGTTTCTCACCCCCGGTGAGGTGAAGCGGCTCAGGCAGGCGACGACATAAAAGGAGACTGGACAACTTGGCACAGATTAAAAGAACGCATACGTGTGGAGAGCTCAGGAAGGGCGATATCGGCAAGGTGGTGCACCTGGCGGGATGGGTGCAGCGGCGCAGGGACCACGGCGGGCTGATCTTCATCGACCTTCGCGACCGCAAGGGAATTACCCAGGTGGTGTTCAATCCCGAGATAGACGGGACCACCCACGAAAAGGCCCACGAGCTGCGCAGCGAGTATGTCATCTCGGTGACCGGCAGAGTGGAGGCCCGCCCCGACGGCACGGTCAACCCCAACCTGCCGACCGGCGAGGTCGAGGTACTGATCAACGGTCTTGAACTGCTCAACACCGCCAAGACCCCGCCGTTCATGATAGAAGACAACACCGACGTGGGGGAGATGACGCGGCTCAAGTACCGCTACCTCGACCTGCGGCGTCCTGCACTGCAGAAGATACTTTTCATGCGGCATGCCATCGCAAAGACCGTCCGGCGTTTTCTCGACGATCAGGGCTTCGTCGATGTGGAAACACCGTTCCTTACCAAGAGCACGCCCGAAGGCGCGCGGGACTATCTCGTCCCCAGCCGCGTCAATCCCGGCTCGTTCTTCGCCCTTCCCCAGTCGCCCCAGCTGTTCAAGCAGCTTTTGATGGTGGCAGGGTTCGAGCGGTACTACCAGATCGTCAAGTGCTTCAGGGACGAGGACCTGCGGGCCGACCGTCAGCCCGAGTTCACCCAGATCGATCTCGAGATGTCGTTCATCGACCGCGAGGATATCATCGCCCTCATGGAGGAGATGCTGGCGACGGTAATGAAGGCGGCCAAGGGAATCGACATCGCCCGGCCCTTCCCGCGCCTGGGCTATCAGGAGGTCATGGATCGTTACGGTTGCGACAAGCCCGACACCCGCTTCGGTCTCGAACTCAACGATGTATCGGAGCTGGCGAAGGGTTCCGACTTCAAGGTCTTCACCGCGGCCGTCGAGGCGGGCGGACAGGTGAAGGGCTTTGCCGCGCCCGGCATGGCGGGCCTTTCGCGCAAGGAGCTGGACGACCTCACCGAAGAGGCGAAGATCTACAAGGCCAAGGGCCTCGCGTGGATCAAGGTCGTCGACGGGGGCTACGAGTCGCCCATCGCCAAGTTCTTCAAGCCCGAGACCATCGATGCCATCGCGCAGAAGTTCGGCGCCAAGCCCGGCGATCTCATGATCTTCGTGGCCGACAACCCCAAGATTGTGGCCGATGCCCTGGCCCATCTGCGGACCCATATCGCGCAGCGGCTCGGCATGATCGACGAATCGAAGTATAATTTCCTCTGGGTCACCGACTTCCCGCTGCTGGAGTGGGACGAGGAAGGTCGCCGCTGGGCCGCCATGCACCACCCCTTCACGGCCCCCATGGACGGCGACGAGGCCCTGATGGACAGCGACCCGTCAAAGGCGCGGGCCAAGGCCTACGACATCGTGCTCAACGGCTACGAGATCGGCGGCGGATCGATCCGTATCCATCGCCAGGATGTGCAGAAGAAGATGTTCGAACTCCTCGGCATTTCCGAGGAGGATGCCCGGCTGAAGTTCGGGTTCCTGCTCGATGCCCTCGAGTACGGCGCTCCGCCCCACGGCGGTATCGCCTTCGGCCTGGACCGCATTACCATGATTCTCGCGGGCACCGACTCCATCCGCGACGTCATCGCCTTCCCGAAGACGCAGAAGGCGACCTGCCTCATGAGCGAGGCCCCGTCGAGGGTTGCGCCGGAACAGTTGCTGGAGTTGCAGATCGCCGCTCTTGCGCCGGTGGAGTAACGGAAGTACAAGTAGTTTTGAGGTGAGTATAATGAAAGTGTTGCGTTTTACCTGTCTCATGCTGTCGGTGGCTGTTCTGGGTTCATCCCTTGTCGGCTGCACTAAAAGGCCCATCCAGGAGATTGCCGACGCCCGGGCGGCCATGAAGGCGGCCCAGGAAAACTGCGTTGAATATTTCCTGCCGAAGGATTATGAGGAAATCGGCCAGTTGCTGACCGAAGCCGAGAAGCGGGATGCCGAGGCGCTGGAGAGCATGCTGACAGGGTACAAGAAAGCCCGTGTCGCCGCCGAGAAGTCAAACCAGAAATCCAAGACCAGCATGACCAAGGCGGCCGACCTCATCAGGCGCTCAAAGAACGATGCCGAGCGCTCGATCCGCGAAGCCATGTATGCCATAGAGTCAGCCGAAAAGGCCGGCGCCAAAACGCATGCCTCGGCCAAACTCGAGTCGGCCCAGGCCGCTCTCGTGGAGGCCAAAAATCTGTTCTTTGTAAGCACCTGTGGCTATTCAGCCTCCATCGAAAAGGCCAAGATGGCCCAGATTGCGGCCGATGAATCTATAAAAGAGACCAAGGAAGAAAAGGAGCGGCTTGCCAAACTCGAGGCCGAGCGCATGGCGCGGGTGGAAGTCGAGCGTCTCGCCGCCAAACGGGCAACATTGGAGACAAAATCCAAACCCGAGGCCCCTTCTTCGTCGGCGATAAAGGCCACGGACAAGAAAGAGGTTGAGGCTGCGGGAGCCCGCAATGGAATACCGCAGGTATTGACCGACTACATGGTTGGAAAAGGGGAGACGCTCTGGCAGATATCGGCCCGCAAGGATGTCTACGGAGACCCTTACCTCTGGCCCATTATCTACAAGGCAAACCGGTCGCAGATCAAGGACCCTACCCAGATAGCCGAAGGCCAGAAGCTTACCCTCCCGAGAAATGTAAATGCGAAGGAGATTGAGGAGGCGGTGGCTGAGGCCAAGGAGAAGGGGTTGTGGTTCGAGACGGGCGACGACCGGGAGAAGGAAACCAGGGAGCGTAAACCGGCTTCGAAAGAGTAAGGCTGAGGAGGGGCAAGGATGCACGAGTTTGTGTCGCACCATCACATGCTGGCAGTAGCGCTCTATTTCTCGGTAATCTTCGTGGGGAACATCCCCGTGGGGCACCTGAGAAACCGCTACCGCCGCCTGTCGCGCCCGTGGGCCCGCTGCCTCTATATTCCTCTCACCATCAGTATCCTTCTGCGGCACTTTCTCGAGATTTCGGCGTATGCCATTCCCTTTGTCATCGTCGCGGTAATCGCCGGGCAGTTTATCGGGGCCCGGTTGAATTTCGGGGATGAGGGCGGCGTCGAACCGGAAGCAGAGGCCTGATCAGCTTACGAAAATGGTATAATAATAGAACAAGTCCAAGGTTGCCGTCCGATACCGGGCGGCGGTGAGTTAAATTGTCGGAGGAAGTCATGAAAATGCGCAGGTTGCTTTCAGCCCTTTATATCGCAGTGTTTACCATCGTTCTTCTGAACGCCGGTCAGGTGTTCGCCGAGAACGTCAAGCCGGTGGAGAACCAGTATGTCTGCATGGTGAACGACACGGTCATGGACAAGACCCAGATACCGGTCGAGGTAGAGGGGAAGACCTACTACGGCTGCTGCATGGGGTGCGTGCAGGGGCTCAAGTCCGAGGCCGACCTTCGTACGGCCAAGGACCCCGTAACGGGGAACCCGGTGGACAAGGCCACGGCGGTGATCGGCGTGGGACAGGGCGGAATAGCCCTGTATTTTGAGTCGCAGGAGACGTTCAATACCTTTTTCAAACAGACTAAATAGTTTAAACACGGGAGCCCCTGCTACTAGGGACTCCCGTGTTTAAACCTTCCCCAGCACAATCTTCCCCTCCTCCGCTCCAACCTCCACTGTATCTCCTTCGTGGAATGTCCCATCCAGCACCTTGAGCGCCAGCGGATTCTGTATCTCCCGCTGAATAGTACGCTTGAGAGGCCGTGCGCCGTAGACGGGGTCGAAGCCTTCCCTTGCGAGAAGCTCCTTCGCCTCTTCGCTGAGCATTAGATTGATGCTACGCTCGGCGAGGCGTTTCTTGAGATACTCCGACTGAATCTCGACGATCTTTTTCAGATGTTCCATGCCAAGGGGATGGAAGATGACTATGTC
Source organism: Nitrospirota bacterium (assembly GCA_029859385.1). Classification (GTDB taxonomy): domain Bacteria; phylum Nitrospirota; class JAOUDF01; order JAOUDF01; family JAOUDF01; genus JAOUDF01. The sequence goes on along the minus strand of JAOUDF010000003.1, from coordinate 28,261 downwards.
GTCGACGCGGTTGAGGAACTCGGGGCGGAACGATGCCCGAAGCGCCTCGGTGGCCAGTTTGCGCATCTCATCCTCGTCCTCGATAACAAGTTGCTGGATATACTGGCTCCCGACGTTGGAGGTCATGATGACCACAGTGTTCTTGAAGTCGACCGTCCGGCCGTGGCCGTCGGTGAGACGGCCGTCGTCCAGGAGTTGCAGCAGGATGTTGAAGACGTCGTTGTGGGCCTTCTCGATCTCGTCGAAGAGGATGACGGCGTAGGGCCTGCGCCGCACGGCCTCGGTGAGTTGACCGCCCTCCTCGTACCCCACGTAGCCGGGGGGCGCGCCGATGAGCCGCGAGACGGTGTGTTTCTCCATGTACTCGCTCATGTCGATGCGGACCATGGCGTTCTCGTCGTCGAAGAGGAAATCGGCGAGGGCGCGGGCCAGCTCGGTCTTGCCGACGCCGGTAGGCCCCATGAATATGAACGAACCGATGGGGCGGTTGGGGTCGGCGATCCCCGCCCGGGCGCGGCGCACGGCGTTTGACACGGCGGAGAGCGCTTCGGCCTGGCCGACAACTCGACGAGCCAGAGAGTCCTCCATTCGCAGCAGCTTCTGCATCTCACTCTCGATCATCCGGCTTACCGGAATACCGGTCCAGCGCGAGACGATGCGCGCCACGTCCTCCTCGTCCACCTCTTCCTTCAGCATCTTGCCGGTTTTCTGTATCTCCTGCAGGTGCTCGTTCTCGGCATCGATGGACTTCTGCAACTCGATCAGCCTGCCGTAGCGCAGCTCCGCCGTCTTTTCCCAGTTCCCTTCCCGCTCTGCCTTCTCGGCGTCGGTGCGGGCCTGTTCCAACGACTCCTTGGCCGCGCGGATATTTTTTATGCACTCCTTCTCGGCCTGCCAGTGGGCGCGCAGCCCCTTGGCCTCTTCTCCCAGTTCGGCCAGTTCCCGCTCGATACCCGCCAGCCGCTCCTGCGACGCCGGGTCCTTTTCCTTCTTCACCGCCTGCCGCTCGATCTCAAGCTGGCGCATCCGCCGCTCCAGTTCGTCGAGTTCGGTGGGGAGCGAGTCGATCTCCATCCGCAGGCGCGATGCAGCCTCGTCGATGAGGTCGATGGCCTTGTCGGGCAAGAACCGGTCAGTGATGTAGCGGTTCGACAGCATGGCGGCGGCCACCAGGGCGGAGTCGCGGATCTTGACGCCGTGGTGCACCTCGTAGCGCTCCTTGAGGCCGCGGAGGATGGAGATGGTGTCCTCCACGTTGGGTTCGCCCACCAGCACCGGCTGGAAACGCCGCTCCAGCGCCGCATCCTTCTCGATATGCTTGCGGTACTCGTCGAGGGTGGTCGCGCCGACGCAGCGCAGCTCGCCCCGGGCGAGGGCGGGTTTGAGCATGTTGGAGGCGTCCATGGCCCCCTCGGCAGCCCCCGCGCCTACCAGCGTATGAAGCTCGTCGATGAAGAGGATGATCTCGCCGCCCGCCTCGGAAATCTCCTTGAGCACGGCCTTGAGCCGCTCCTCGAACTCGCCTCGATATTTGGCCCCCGCGATGAGCGCCCCCATGTCCAGCGAAACGACGCGCCGGTTCTTCAACCCCTCGGGGACGTCACCGGCGATCACCCGCTGCGCCAGCCCCTCGGCGATGGCGGTCTTTCCGACGCCCGGTTCGCCGATGAGCACCGGGTTGTTCTTTGTCCTTCGTGAGAGAACCTGGATGACGCGGCGGATCTCTTCGTCGCGGCCGATGACCGGGTCGAGTTTCCCTTTGCGGGCCAGGTCGGTAAGGTCGCGGCTGTATTTCTGGAGCGCCTGATACTTCTCCTCGGGATTCTGGTCGGTGACCCGCTGGGAGCCGCGCACCTCGCGCAACACCGTCAAAAGCCGGTCGCGCGTGACGCCCAGGCTCTTCAAAATTCTGGAAGCCGGGGTGAATGCCTCGAGGATGGCGATTAAAAGGTGTTCGGTGCTTACGTATTCGTCCTTCATCCGCTCGGCCTCTTCGAAGGCCTTTTCAAGCAGGCGGTTGGCGGCGGGGGAGAGGTAGCTCCCGGCAGTGGCCCCCTCTACGCGGGGGAATCGGCCGGTCTCTTTTGCCAGCTCCTCGGAAAGCCGCCCCGGGTCGACCTCCAGCTTGCGGAGAATGGGGACGACGATGCCGTCCTCCTGGGCGATGAGGGCCGCAAGCAGATGCTCGGGCTCGATAAGCTGATTTTTCTTTTTTTCCGCCTCGTGCTGGGCGCCCTGAAGCGCCTCCTGGGCTTTTACGGTGAATCTGTCGAGTCTCATGGTTCTACTCCTCGTCTTCCTCAATCTTTATTTTTACAATGTCCCTACGGGGACGTTTCGCCAACGGCTGCTTCATCAGTTCGTTGCGCCGGGCCAGTTCCGTTGCGACGTAGCGCTGCATCTGGTCAAAGGTCTCCAGCATCTCCCGCTGCATCTCCTCCATCTTTTCGCGCATGCCGAGGATTACCTCTATCCCGGCCAGGTTTACCCCCAGTTCGCGCCGCAGACGCAGGATCATCCTGACCCGTTCGATATCTTCCTCGGAATAGAGCCTTACGTTCCCCTGGCTGCGGGACGGCTTGACGAGCCCCTCTCTCTCGAACTGCCGCAGGGTCTGGGGGTGGACCTCCAGAATCTCCGAGGCGATGCTGATGACGAAATATTTCTTACTCTTCCGTACCATTGGCGGACCTCACCTCATCTCTTTCTGAAGCCCCTGAAGCTGATCTCCTGTCGCGGATTTTCAGGGTGCAGGCGTTTGATCTCCCTGAAAAGCTCTTCGGTTCGCGCATCCAGTTTCCGAGGGACGGTGATGCTGATAACCACATACTGGTCGCCGGGTGTTCCGCCTTTCATTGCCGGTACGCCCTTCCCCTTGAGGCGGAGTTTCTGTCCGCTCTGGGTGCCCGGCGGTACGGTCAGGGTGACCACGCCGGCCGTTGTCGGCACTTCGACCTTTGCGCCGAGGGCCGCCTCGGAGGCGGTTACCGGCATGGTGCAGTAGAGGTCGTTCCCCTTGCGTTCGAAGAAGGCGTGGGACCGAAGCCGCGTCACGATATAGAGGTCGCCCGCCGGGCCGCCGCCGCTGCCTTCCTCACCCTTCCCGGCCACGCGGATTCTGGAGCCTTCATCAGCGCCCGGCGGAATCTTTATGGAAATCGTCTCGGTCCGGTTTGAGCGGCGGATCGACAGTTGGACCGATGTCCCGTAGATGGCATCTTCCAGATCGATCTCCACCTCATGGGAGAGGTCTTCGCCGCGGTGAGCTACAGGCCCCCGTTGTCGAAAGCCTTCTCCAAATCCCGATTCGCCGAATATGTCCCGAAACATGTCGTAGTCGAAGCCGGGGCCCCCTTGTCCGGAAGTTTCAAAACGAAAGGCGCCATCCTTGAATTTGAAGGAGCCTGAGCGGGGGCCCTGTCCCGCACCGCCGAAGCCCCCTTCCCCGAACCCGGCTTCAAAGGCCTGGTGGCCGAAACGGTTGTACATCTCTTTCTTCTTCGGGTCGGAGAGAATTTCGTGGGCCTCGCTGACCTCCTTGAATTTCGCCTCAGCGGTCTTGTCGCCGGGATTGACATCGGGATGGTACTTGCGGGCGAGGCGGCGGTAGGCCTTCTTTATCTCCTTGTCCGACGCGGACCGGGGGACGCCCAGAATTTCGTAAAAATCACGTTTGGCCATGGTTTTCCTTTGAAATCAGGTGGTTAGGCTGAAGGCCGAAGACTGAAGGTAGAGGCTTGCAAGTCTTGCTTTCCTTCAGCCTTCAGTCTGTATACCTAACTGTTAGTATAAAACTTGAGTCAGTTCTTGTCAACTTTCATAAATAAAAACAGCTCACATCTATGTGGTGTGTGCCTGCAGCCGGAAGGTTGGCGGGAGGGGTTTCGACAGGGGATATGGCGCCACCTTAAACTTACGGAACAATATATCCAGTGCAGAATGGACGGCGAGTAGCCTGGAAACTATAAATTTAACTTAACGCGCCCTCATATCCCCGCTTGAAACCCCTCCCGCCAACCTTCCGGGTGCAGGCACGCAGTTATGCGTCAGATGTGGAAAATTCACTTATCGGATTACATGATGCGGAGAATTGGGTTATATTTCATCAGGAGGCAAAAATGACGGGTCGCATACTCATATTGATGCTGGTCCTTGCTTGCTCTGCCCTGGCTGCGCCTGCCAATGCCATGGGGCGGGGTGACGGGCCGCCCTCGGACGTGCCGATGGACGAGCCGGGTTTCCTGGCCAATGGCGATTTTGAAGGGGGCCTTACGGGGCTTGGGGATTCGGGTTACGGCATCGCCATGCCCTGGATGCCCTATGTGTCGACGAGGCTGAGATATTCTGGCAAGGCCGAGTTCGAGGTCATCTACAAACCGCTGGGGGCTATTTATTCGGGACGTCTGGCCCAGCGATGGTACGGTGACGGGCCGTGGCGCGGCGGCATCTATCAGGCGTTCAAGCTGCCCCCCGGGCTCTACTCCATCGAGGTGTGGTATGCCGACCCCGCGGCAAGGGGGCTGGCCAGTTCCAAACGGACCAATATCCGTGTCGGCGTTTACGACGGCATCAGCGGCTATGAGCCACCGGCCGTTGTACGGTGGAGTTCTCCGACGACCAGCGTGGAGCCCCGCTGGAACCGCATCTTCATGAGCGCGGTGCCGCTGACGGGCCGGGCCGCAACGCTCTATATCGAGACCTGGAACGACTCCGCCGTGCCGCACAACGTGGCGATAGACCAGGTGGAGGTACGGCTGATCAGTCTCTTCGGTCAGCCCGAGACACCCGATCAGCCTGAAAACGGCAATCGCAAGAAAGACAAAAAGACGCCGCGCTAGAAGTTAAAACGGAGCGGTCACGGTGATGCTGTCAAACGGTGAAACCGTCACCAGCCCGGGCCGGGCGCCGGGCGGTTTCCGCACGAATTTCCTCAGGCAATAGATCACCTCGACCTTCCCCTCATTCCGTGCCTTGCTGTGCCGTGCGGCGAACCGTGCCGCCCGGTGGATGACCTCCTGCGGTATTTCGCTCCGGTTCGGATTGCGGATGATGACATGGCTGCCGGGCACACCGTGGGCGTGAAACCAAAGGTCGTCCGGCGAGGCGTGACGAAGCAGCTCGTCGTTGTCTCCGGCGCTGCGGCCGACCCAGACCTCCCACCCCTCGATCTGCTCCTTTCTGGGTTGAAAGGCCGGTTCTTTCTTTCTGGACTGAGAGGTTGCCGCCGGTTTCTTCATGTACCCTTCGGTTTGCAGCTCCTCCTCGATGCGGCGCAGGTCTGATGAAGTATCGGCCGTGTCGATTGCCGCCAGCATCAGTTCCAGATATTCGGTGTCCTGCGAGAGCTTGTCCAGCCGCTCCGCGCAGGTCTCCATCCCGCGTTTCGCCTTCTTGTATCTTTTGAAATACCGTTCGGCATTGGCAGGGAAAGACAGCGCCGGATCGAGGGCTATGCTGATGTTGTCGCCATCGGGACCGGGCAGATCTACTGTCTCGACACCCTTGGGTATGCGGCCCTGCCAGGTGAGGATAGTCTGACCCTTTACCAGGTCGAGGGATGAACCCTCCCACGCCGACAGCTCGCGACGGACTACGGCCTCAGTACGGCGGACCTTTTCCCGTTGTTTCGACATCTTCTGCCGCAGGCCGCTCCGGAGTGTTTCGAGCGGGGTTGCTGACGTGGTCTGTGTCTGATAAAAACTGTCGGCCGCTTCGTTCATGGAATCAAAGGAGAGATGGTGCCGGTCGTCGAACTGGAGAAGCGCAATTGCGGAGAGGACTGCCTTGTTTCCCCCCTCGGCGGGATAGATAACCGGCTTGCATTCCCGGCCCTCCAGTACGGCAAGAAAGTCTTTGATCGCTGCCATTGTCTCGTCCTTCGAGCCTGAGCGGGTTGTCAGCTCTTTTCTGAGAAGGGGGCTCAGCCCCGCAATCCGTTCGATGCTGATCGGCTCGGTGAGTCTGTCCAGAGGGACGCCGGTTGGCGCGGCCGCCGGGGTATAGCGCAGGCCGGGGAGGATGCCCCTTCCGCTCTCCGTGAGGGGAATCGTACGGCGGCAGGCGAGGATGACACCGTCGGCATCCAGAGCGATAATGTTGGCGCTCTTGCCCGGAAGTTCGATGATCAGGTCGATCAGTTTCGCCTCGAAGGGGCCGCCGGTCTCGACACTTATCCGCACGATCCGGTCAAGGCCCTCCCGGGCGACCCGGGTGATTCTGCCTCCCGTCAGGCGGCTTTTCAGGAACTGATGAAAGGTCGACGGTTTCTCAATGGGTACGGGAGAACTGTTTGTCAGAAGGATGCGCGGATGGGGCGGGTTGGCGCAGACAAGGAGGCGGTAATTGGTCCCTTTGCCCCGCAGGGTGAAATGAAATGAGCCGTCGGCCTCCTCGACAACCTTGTCGATACGGCTGCCGGTGATGAGGCGGGAAAGTTCGGCGACGATGACGCTGATTACAAGGATGTCCATGGGCAGACAGGGTAACAGGCTTGTGAGGGCAAGACAAGAGCGTCCCCAAATGGACTGCATGCATCAGGCCTCTTGTGGCTGGCCGGTCTGATGATTTATGATATAGTGGTCCGGACACTATCTCTTTACTAAGGAGGGAACAGGATGAAAAGATTGATGATTGCTGTGTTGGCGCTGATGGTTGCTGCCCCGGTCTTTGCAGGTACGCCCTGCGAAGAGGTGGTGAAGGATATCGAGGCGAAACTGGAGGCCAAGGGGATAAAGAATTACAGCCTCAGGCTTGTTCCCAGCGACAAGGTTGAAGAGGAAAAGGGTGAGGGCAAAGTGATTGGCAGCTGCGAAGGCGGCACGAAGAAGATCGTCTACACACGGGAGAAATAGTCTGTGGCTGACGGGCTGATCTCTTTGAGGGTTTCAGAATGAAGGATCAGATCCTCACCACTATCTTCAAGGCTGCCCTGGAGGCGGCCGATCCTTGGCGAGCGGTCAAAAATGCCGTACGGTTGGAGGGTAATCGCCTGTACGTGGGCAGTGCGTCATATGCCCTGGACTGCTTCAACAGGATAATCGTGGTGGGCGCGGGCAAGGGTACGGCGCCCATGGCGAGAGCCATGGAAGAAATACTGGGCGACAGGATCGACCAAGGGCTCGTCGTGGTGAAGTACGGCCACACTGGGTCTTTGGGGAGGATACGCCAGGTGGAGGCCGCCCACCCGCTTCCGGACGAGGCCGGAGTGAAGGGGACGGAAGAGATCGTCCGCATGCTGAAAGAGGCGGATGAAAAGACCCTCGTAATCTGCCTCCTCTCGGGCGGGGGATCGGCACTGCTGGTGTCACCGGCGGAGGGGCTTAGCCTTGGCGACAAGCAGGCGGTCACCGATCTCCTTTTACGGGCCGGCGCTCCCATCGGGGAACTGAACGCGGTCCGGAAGCACCTTTCAAAGGTCAAGGGCGGAAGATTGGCCGAGCTGGCGCACCCTGCTACCCTGGCAACCCTTATCCTCTCCGACGTTATCGGCGACCGGCTTGATGTCATAGCCTCGGGGCCTACGGTACCCGACGGTTCAACCTTTGCCGATGCGCTGAAGGTAATTAGAAAATACGGACTTGAGGATCGTTTGCCCGCGGCAGCGGCCAGGTATCTGGTCGAGGGAGAGGCCGGAAAGATTGCCGATACCCCAAAGGCGCGGGCCGCATGCTTCAGCGGTTCTTCCCCGCTGGTGGTCGGATCACTGGCGCTGGCCCTGGAAGCTGCGCGGTCCAAGGCCGAATCTCTTGGATATGCAACTGAAGTGGTCACCGCCGAACTTCAGGGAGAGGCCGCCGATGCAGCCCGCTATCTGGCCGGGGTGGGGCGGGATGGCTTGAGACATGGCGGCGGCAGGCGTTGCATCATCGCCGGCGGTGAAACCACCGTAACGGTGAAGGGTAGTGGCAAAGGGGGGCGAAATCAGGAGATGGCCCTTGCCTTCGCCATGGAAATAGAAGGTACGGAGGGGATCGATTTCCTCTCGGGTGGCACCGACGGAAACGACGGCCCGACGGACGCGGCCGGGGCCATGGTGGACGGAAAGACGGCAGGCCGGGCGAGAGGGTTCGGTATCGAGCCGGAAGATTTTCTCGCCCGCAACGATTCCTATACTTTTTTTGAGCAACTGGATAGACTCTCCGGTGAGCGGCACCATCTGATCACCGGCCCTACCGGCACCAATGTGATGGATGTGCAGGTGCTGCTGGTCGAACCATAGAAGCCCTTATTTTCGAACTGACACGATTCAAGATCATGAAGTGCCCCCCTTTTGACTATACCCGTCATGTGGCAGACCTGATGGAAGACATCGTCAGGCGTTGCCCCGAGCTGTCCCACATCGACATGTCCCACGTTTCGGTGGCCTTCACGACATCGCGTTCCGGCGGCAGGGGCGGCGCCTATGCCCAGATAGCCCCGCTGAGATTCGAGGGCGGGGTTCGCGAGGTGGCGAAGGGGATGCGCCGCTACCGGATGCAGACCTTCATACATCGGGACAAGGAGCTTCTCTACGTGATCTACCTGGCATCGCCGCGATTTATTGACCTCCCCTTCTTTCAGAAACTTACGACCATTGTGCACGAGCTTTATCATATCAGCCCCGACTTCAACGGCGACCTCAGGCGCTTCAACTCGAGAAACTACGCTCATGGATCGTCCCGCAAGCGCTACAACGAAAAGATGGAGGCCCTGGCCAATGGCTATCTTGCAAGTAATCCTCCGGAGGGGCTGATGGAATTTCTACATCTGAATATGAAAGGGCTTCAGGAAAAATTCGGCGAGGTGACGGGAAGGCGGGTGCAGCAACCCCGGGCGGTGAGGGTGGCATGAAAAAAAAGTGGACGCCACCGGCCGTAAAGCAGGTACCGGACCTCATGGAGGTCTATGAGGCCATGTACGCCGCGTTCGGGCCACAACACTGGTGGCCGGGGGAGACCCCCTTCGAGGTGATCATCGGCGCCATCCTTACCCAGAACACGGCATGGACCAATGTGGAAAAGGCCATCGCCAACCTGAAGAAGGCCGGTGTGCTGTCGCCCGATGCCATGAGGAAGCTTGCCGAAAAGGAGCTGGCCGCGCTGATCCGGCCCGCCGGATACTTCAACATAAAGGCGAGGCGGATAGGGGCGTTTCTGGACTACCTCTTTGGACCGCACGGCGGCGACCTCGACGCCTTGTTCGCAGTAGGGCTGAAGCGGCTGCGGCACGAGCTTCTTGAGGTAAAGGGGATCGGGCCCGAGACGGCCGACTCCATACTCCTCTACGCGGCCAACCTGCCGTCCTTTGTGGTCGACGCCTACACGAAGCGGATATTCTCCCGCCACGGCTGTTTTGGCGATGATGCCACCTATCACGAGGTGCAGGATTATTTTGTAAAAAGGCTCCCCATGGGTGTTGCCCTTTACAACGACTACCATGCCCTCATCGTTAAGACGGGAAAGGATTACTGCCGGCCCTCCCGGCCCGATTGTGAGCGATGTCCGTTAATTAATTTTTTTTAAGAGACCGTCGCCGGATATGAAGTATGTTATTGTTATTCTGCGCCGTTCGAGTATTGAAGCGGTGTCGCACGGAACGAGCATGGTTGGTCGATTGAGCCCTGGATGACCTTTGTCATATCAAAAGGCGCTTGACACCAATGGAAAACATGCTACGTTTATCGACAGCCTGTTTTAGCGGTATTGATTCGGCCGCGGGACGGCCTGTGGGCTTCATCCATGGTGCCCCGGGAAGTGAAAGCCCGCGAAGTGTGGATGGTCAACGGCAGCAGGAGGTGAAACGGCACAGCACTAACGGTTATAAAAAAGGGAGAGTGAAAGGGAGTTTTCTCGCCCTTTCAAAAAAAGGTTCAACGGTTATACAGGTAACAAGGGCATTACCTGCACAGCATCAGGAGGTTTGGAAGTGGCAAACAACATCGGTAAGGTAAAGTGGTTTAACGACGCAAAGGGTTATGGTTTTATCGAGCAGGAGAGCGGGCAGGATGTATTCGTTCACTTCTCCAGCATTCAGGGGGATGGGTTCAAGTCCCTCGCCGAAGGGCAGAAGGTTGAGTTCGATATTATTCAGGGTGAGAAAGGGCCTCAGGCTTCCAACGTCACCAAGGTGTCCTAAATAAGCCTGTTTTCAGAAAGGCCCCGTGGGAATTTCCTGCGGGGCCTTTTTTTATGCCCAGTTGCGGCGCTGTTCTCCCGGGATCATGAGTATCCATGGGCTATCCCGCCTGAAAATGCTTGCCTTTCAAGGGTAAACTTCAGCATAGTAGGTAGACGGCCCGGCTGGTGCCGATATTTCGTCTGTTTTTTTCGCGGAGAGTGATTTGTGTTATAGTTTTCTCATGCGTTCCCAAACCCACTATTAAAGGAGGTTGTTATGAAGAGTACACATGCCGCCATTGACCTGAAGATCAAAGGGGCCTTGCCGGGGATTTCGGAGAGGCAGATCGACGAACATTTCAATACCCTCTACAAGGGGTACGTAAACAAGCTCAATGAGATTGAGACAAAGATGGAAACGGCCGACAGATCGGAGGCCAACGGGACCTTCAGCCTTATCGGCGAGCTGAAGCGGGAAGAGTGTTTCGCCACCAACGCCATCACCCTGCACGAGGCATATTTCAACAATCTCGGCGGTGACGGGCAGGCCAAGGGGGCAATCCTCGACCTGATCAAGGAGGATTTCGGCTCTTACGAAAAGTGGGTCGAGGACTTCAAGGCTGCCGGTGTTGCTGCCCGCGGCTGGGTGGTGCTGGCCTACAACTGGGCCGACGCGAAACTCCACAACTATTCATCCGACTACCACACCCAGGGGATATGGGGCTGCACGCCGCTTCTGGTACTCGATGTCTACGAGCATGCCTACATGATCGACTACGGCACGGCGCGAAAAAAATATCTCGATGCCTTCATGGCAAATCTTGACTGGAACCACGTGAACAGTCTTGTAGAAAAGCTGGAAATCGTGCAATATCGTCAAAAAGTATGTGCATCGTGTAAATAGGTCAACAATCCATGCTCCTTTCCAAAGATCAGCTGATTGATCTCTACCGGAAGATGTACCTCATCCGCCGCTTCGAGGAAAAGTGCGCCGAGGCATACACCCAGCAGAAGATCGGCGGCTTCTGTCATCTCTACATAGGCCAGGAAGCCACTGCCGTCGGTTCGCTGGCGGCGATCAAGCCCGGCGACTACGTCTTTACCGCCTATCGCGACCACGGCCATCCCCTGGTGATGGGCTCGGACCCGGGCAAGATCATGGCCGAGCTGTACGGCCGTAGCGGTGGCATCTGCCGCGGCAAGAGCGGCTCGATGCACCTCACCGACGTGGAGCGGGGCTTCATGGGCGGGCACGCCATCGTGGGGACCCACACGGCGCTGGCGGCGGGGGCGGCCTTTGCCTCCAAATACCGGAACGAAGACAATGTCACCCTCTGTTTTTTCGGCGAAGGGGCGGTGAATGCAGGAGTGGTCCACGAGGCCTTCAACATGGCGGTACTCTGGAGGCTCCCGGTCATCTTTATCTGCGAGAACAACCGCTACGGCATGGGGACGCCGGTGGAGCGGGCATCGGCTATCTACGACATCGCGCAGAAGGGGTGCGCCTACGACATGGCCCGTTTTCACATCGACGGCATGAACGTGCTGGAGGTGTACGAGCAGGTGAAGAAGGCGGTGGACATGGCGAGAAACCTCAGCGTGCCGACCTTCATCGAGGCGCGGGTCTACCGCTTCATGGGGCATTCGATGTCGGACCCTTCCCACGGCCACTACCGGACGAAGGAGGAATGGGAGGCGCAGAAAAAACAGGACCCCATCGCCAATCTTTTTAATAAACTGTCCAAAGACGGCGTCATGAACGAGGAGATGAAGAAGGAGATAGAGGCCGAGATAGAGAAGGTCGTCAGCGACGCGGTAGCCTTCGCCGATGCCAGCCCGTGGCCCGGGCAGGAGACCATCGAGGAGGACATCTATGCCTGAGATCCAGTACCGCGAGGCACTCAATCAGGCCATGGCCGAGGAGATGCGGCGGGACGAGAACATCTTTCTCATGGGTGAGGAGGTCGGTTTCTACAACGGCGCCTACAAGGTAAGCAAGGGGTTGATGGAGGAGTTCGGCGAGCGTCGTGTGGTGGATACGCCCATCGTGGAAGAGGGCTTTGCCGGTATCGGCATCGGCGCGGCCATGGCAGGCCTTCGGCCGATTATCGAGTTCATGACCTGGAACTTCTCCCTCGTTGCCATCGACCAGCTCATCAACAGCGCGGCCAAGCTCCGCTACATGTCGGGCGGGCAGGTAAAATTGCCCATCGTATTCCGCGGCCCCGGCGGCGCGGCCCACATGCTGGCGGCCCAGCACTCCCAGGCGCTGGAATCGTACTACTGCCACGTGCCGGGCTTAAAGGTAATTGCGCCTGCCACGCCCTATGACGCCAAGGGGCTGCTCAAGAGCGCGATCCGCGACGACAACCCCGTCATCTTCATGGAGTCGGAGCTGCTCTACGGCACAAAAGGAGAGGTCCCGGAAGGGGAGTACACCATCCCCATCGGCGTGGCGGACATCAAGCGGCAGGGGACCGACGTGACCATCGTGGCATGGTCGAAGATGCTCTTTAAGGCCCTTGAAGCGGCGGAAGCCCTGGCGAAGGAGGGGATCAGCGCCGAGGTCATCGACCCGCTGACCCTCAGGCCCCTGGACGAAGACGCCATCATCGCGTCGGTGCGCAAGACCCACCGGCTCGTCGTGGTGCAGGAGGGTTGGCCCTTCTGCGGCGTGGCTGCCGAGATCGCCTGCCGCGTGTATGAAAAGTCCTTCGACTGGCTCGACGCCCCGGTGAAGCGCGTCACCAACATGGACGTGCCGATGCCCTATGCGAAAAACCTGGAAAAGATAGTGCTCCCCTCGGCTGAGAAGATTGTGCAGGCGGTGCGGGAAGTAATGTATAAATAGAGCCTCGGTAGAACGAAATCAAAGAACAAAGGAGATAAAATGCAGAAGGTGCAAATAATATCCGATCCGGCAGTCATGATGGGGAAGCCTGTCATTGCCGGTACCCGCATAACCGTTGAGCTTATTCTTGATAAGCTCGCGGCAGGAGAATCAATGGAAGAGGTTCTTACTGCTCACCCAAGGCTGACCCGAGAGGCCATACAGGCGGCTTTAGCCTTTGCGGCAGAGTCGTTGCGGGATGAGGTGGTGTATCCACTTCGGGAGGCCGCGTGAAATTTCTTGCAGACGAGGGCGTTGACAGGCAGGTTGTTGAGCGCCTTCGACATTCCGGGCACAATGTCTGGTATGTTGCAGAAATGTCGCCGGGTATTTCCGATGATGTTGTTCTTGACCTTGCCAACAAAGAAGGGGCGCTTTTACTCACTGCGGACAAGGATTTTGGAGAACTGGTGCATCTTCAGCGAAGGATATCTTCTGGTGTTCTGCTGCTTCGATTGGGAGGTATCTCCCCTGACAGTAAGGCGGAAAGAGTAATGATCGCTGTCGGAGAACATGGAGACGAGCTGTTGCAGGCGTTTACCGTTGTTACGGCGGGAGCCGTTCGCATTCGTCGGAGAAAAACATGACGATAAATGAGTTTCTGGCGTTGCTATAGGAGAACCAATGGCCATTAAAATACTGATGCCCAAGCTCAGCGACACCATGGAAGAGGGAACCATCATCAGCTGGTATATGGATGAGGGTGACGAGGTGAAGGCAGGCGATGCCATTGCCGAGGTGGAGACCGACAAGGCGGTGATGGACCTTCAGTCGTTCTCTTCGGGCATTCTGCGCAAGAAGCTGTTGGAGCCCGGTCAGGCGGCCCCTATCGGCGAGCTTATCGCGGTGCTGGGTACGGCGGATGAGGATATCTCGGATATTGTCGGCGGTGGTGCCGAAGCCAAACCAGCCGCACCCGCGCCGAAGCCTGCTGAAGAGCCGAAATCGGCTGCCCCAGCGCCTGCCGCGCCCGCCGCAAAGCCGGTGGAAGAAAAACCCAAGGCAGCAGCAGCGCCGTCCCCAGCCCCTCCTGTTGAATCAGGGGAAGGACGATTGATGATTTCGCCTGCAGCAAGAAAGCTGGCTGAGGAAAAAGGGGTTGATCTGGCCAAAGTCCACGGCACTGGTCCTGAAGGCCGCATTGTGGAAAAAGACATCCTCGATGCGGCAGGCACTTCTGCCCCAGCGGCTGCCGCGCCGAAACCGGCAGCGAAACCCACTCCGACGCCTCCCGTTGCCGCTCCTGCTGTTCCCGGCGAGGTAAAAGACCTCTCGCAGATGCGCAAGGCCATTGTGCGGCAGATGGCGAAGAGCAAGGCCCCGGTGCCCCATTTCTACCTCACCATGGAGATCCCCATGGAGAAGGCCCTGGAGGTGGTGGCGGAGGTCAAGGAGACTCACCCTGAGGTGAAGATCGGGGTCAACGACCTCGTGATCAAGGCGGCGGCTGAATCCCTGAAGAAGTTCCCCCAGCTCAACTCGTCCTATGTCGAGGAGAACAAGGTCAAGGTCCACAAGGCCATCGATATCGGTGTCGCGGTCGGGTTGGAGGACGGGCTCATCACGCCGGTCATCCGCGACTGCGGCAACAAGGCGCTGAAGGTCATCGCCGCCGAAGGAAAGGTACTGGTCGAGCGGGCCAGAAAACGGGGCTTGCAACCGGACGAATATACCGGCGCGACGTTCACCATCACCAACCTGGGGATGTTCGGCGTGGAGAGCTTCATTGCCGTCATCAACCCGCCCGAGGCCGCAATCCTCGCCATTGGTACCATCAGCGACGTGCCGGTGGTTGCGGGCAGCCATGTAAAGGTGGGCAAGAGGATGATGGTGACCCTCTCCTGCGACCATCGTGTAGTGGACGGGATGCAGGGCGCCCAGTTTCTGCAGGAGTTTCGTCATTTGATGGAGAACCCGGTGGGGTTGGTTGTCTGAGAATTTTATTGTGCGATTTTACCCATCCCCACCCCGACCCTCCCCTTGAAAGGGAGGGGGGCTCCCCTCGCCCTCAGGGAGAGGGTTAGGGTGAGGGTGGGGTTCTTATGCCGTTACCTCCCTGGTTCAAAATAAATCCGATCGAAAACGACGCCTACCGCGCGGTAGCCTCGACCATTGCGGCCGAAGGGCTGCACACCGTCTGCCAGAGTTCCGGCTGTCCCAACCGATGGGAGTGCTGGGGCAGCGGCACCGCCACCTTTCTGATCCTCGGCAATGTCTGTACCCGCAACTGCGCCTTCTGCGGCATCCCCGGCGGCAAGCCGGAGGATGTCGACCCGCATGAACCGGAGAGGGTGGCGGCGGCGGTGAAGCAACTGAGCATCCGCCATGCCGTCATTACCTCGGTAACGCGGGATGACCTTCCCGACGGCGGGGCGCGCATCTTCGCCTTGACCGTGGCGGCCATCCGTGAAACAATCCCCTCCTGTACCGTCGAGCTTTTGACCCCCGATTTTATGGGAGATGATGCGGCCATCGACACGGTGATCAACTCGAAGCCCGATGTCTTCGGCCACAACGTGGAGACGGTCCAAAGGCTCTATCGGCAGGTAAGGCCCGGCGCGGCCTACGAACGGTCGCTGCATCTTCTGCAGAAGGTTTCCCGGGCGGGGCTCACGGCGAAATCGGGCCTCATCCTTGGCATGGGTGAGACGACCAGCGAAGTAATGACGGTGCTGCAGGACCTGATCTCGGTGGGATGCCGCAGCCTCACCATCGGCCAGTATCTCAACCCCGGCGGGCAGGGGCACCCGGTGGCAAGGTTTGTGCCGCCAGAGGAGTTCGACGAGCTGCAGGATGCGGCCCTCTCCCTTGGTTTTGCCAAAGTAGTGTCCGGCCCGCTGGTGCGCAGCTCTTATAAAGCATCTATACGGTAAAGGCCCAAAATTAAGTAGGGAAAGTCGAGGAGAGTTTTTGTCATTCCGGCCCCGTATCAAGGTACGGGGTAAACTCCAGCCGGAATCCAGTTCTCTTGGATAGCTACAAAGTCGCTGGACACCGGTTTTCACCGGTGTGACGGCTGTTTGCGAGACCATCAAAGTTGCTTTCAACCAAAGAAACCTTCCGCGCCCTCCAGTACAAAAACTACCGACTCTTCTTCATCGGCCAGCTCTGTTCCCTCGTCGGCACATGGATGCAGCAGGTGGCCATGGGGTGGCTCGTCTACCGCATGACCAATTCGGCCTTTCTCCTGGGCATTGTTGCCTTCTGCTCCCAGCTTCCCATGCTGGTCATGGGGTTGTGGGGCGGGGTGGTGGCCGACCGCTTTCCCAAGCGGCGCGTCATCGTCATCACCCAGGCGCTGTCTGCGCTTCAGGCGGCCCTTCTCGCCGTGCTCACCATAGCCGGGACCATCGAGGTCTGGCATATCATCGCCCTGTCGCTCTTTCTCGGTTTCATCAACGCCGTGGACATGCCCGCCCGCCAGTCGTTCATCGTGGAGCTGGTCGACCGCAAGGACCTCTCCAACGCCATAGCGCTCAACTCCACCATCTTCAACAGCGCCCGCCTCATCGGCCCCTCCATCGCCGGGGTCACCGTGGCCGTCTACGGCGAGGGGATCTGCTTTGTCATAAACAGCCTCAGCTTCATGGTGGTCATCGGCTGCCTTCTCGTCATGCAGCTTGCAGCGCGCCCCGCTGCCGGTCCAAAGGGCTCATACCTCGAACGGCTGAAGGAGGGGGTTCGCTATGCGTGGCACACGCCGCGCATCAGGGCGCTGCTCATCCTTGTGGCAATGTCCAGCATTGCCGGGTCGCCCTATACCGTGCTCATGCCGGTCTTTGCCGGAGAAATCCTTCACGGAGGCCCGGCCCTGCTGGGGTACCTCATGGGGGCCATAGGGATGGGTGCCCTGGCCGGGGCCCTGGCGCTGGCCCACCGGAACGCGCAGGACGGCATGGACCGGAATGTATGGAAAGCTGCGTCAGCCTTCGGCGTCGTCCTTATCCTCTTTTCGGGGTCAACAAACGTCTGGCTGTCGCTGCTGATCTTGCCGCTGGCCGGGTTCAGCCTCATTACCCAGCTGGTCTCGACCAACACCTATCTGCAATCGACGGTGCCCGATGAACTGCGGGGGAGGGTGATGAGCCTCTACTCCATGATGTTCGTGGGGCTTACTCCCATCGGGAGCCTCTTTGCCGGTGTGGCGTCGCACCGGATCGGCGTGCAGTGGACCGTGGCGATATGCGGGGCGGTCTGTCTCGCGGGGGGGCTGGTGTTGCGGTCGGGCAGGGTAGCTGAAACGTCAGAATCAGTTGAGCAGGAGCGCTCGGCGGAGTAAACGGGCGTAGTGGTAATCACAAATAGTAGCCAGGGGCGGCGGTATCGCCAACGGGTTTTGTTTTTGCTAATGGATTGATAATTCGATGTTCTAGTGCTATGGTTCCGTTTATCTAATAACTTGTTGATATGGCATCAGAACATGGAACGCATTGATACAAAATTTATCCAGGTAATCATTACTGTCACAGCAATTGCTTGTTTGTTTTTTGCCAATGTGGTTCCCAATATTGGCTCACTTTGGGTACTTTTACCGTTAATTCTTATTTTCATAAGGACCATACTGGCTGGAAGGAAAGGGGAAAAACGACATATCTCAGCTATAAAAGGGTTTCTTGTTCCAGTTATTCCGTTAATGTGGTTTATTCATATTCAGTGGTATTTCGATATTAACGGTACAGCAACTGGAAGCTCTACAAGCGCATTAATTTTTGCGGTACTTCCAGTATATTGTTTTGTCCTTGGAGCAATCGGCTATGCAGTCGGTTACTTCGCAGGATCAAAAGAAGGTCATGCTTAACAATTCGCTCAAATTCGCGCCATTCTGGCGCTAGCTATACGTTGGGCAATGATGGATAAGGAATAATGAAGGCGACGGGATCTTGCGTGATATGCATGAAAGAAGCAGCTAACAAGCTGACCACTACAGGCGAGTCGACACCTGTTAGGTTATTCTACTACGCTGAAATGGACGACAATGGAATAGTCTATCTCACCTGCGAAAAGGGTCACACCACTGCTGTTGTGCATATAAGTCGCAAACATCATGTACTTTTCCAGTCCGGTTGTCACGCTCTTCTTGATCATTACACGAATGAAGCTGTATCTACCTTTTCGGCAGCTCTTGAGCGCGCATATGAGTTCTTCCTAAGAGTCGCATATCGCAAGCTTGGATTATCTTCTTCGCTTTTCGATGTATCGTGGAAGCATGTGAAAGCCCAATCGGAGCGGCAGTTTGGCGCCTTTCTCTTTTTGTTTCCGGCTATAGCGGGTGAGTCGTTCGAGTTATCAGAGAAAATCCCGCAACTTCGAAACAAAGTCATACATCGAGGCTACATAGCATCGTTTGATGAAGTAATGGAATATGCGACAATCATCTTCAAGCTGATTCGTGAACTAATGCAAGTCCTATCTGACAAATGTCCCACGGAGATGTGGGCGGAGATTAACGAAGGGAATGAAGTGCGAAAGAAGACGGTACCAGTGGGTATGGAATGGACGTATCTCGCAGAGACAGAATTTGACTTGACCGTCGACCTAACATTCGAGACGTGGCTGGCCAAACTCAGAAAGCTGCACGAGGGTCAACCCTCATGAACGTAGAAAGAGATATTCGCAGGCAACGAATTGCTCAACAAATGGATGCAGCCAACTCCTTACAGCCGTGGCTGATCCAGCCGTTCTATCGCAACGGTGCTTCCGACAAACTGTCACAAAGCGCCTTGACCAGCGTATCATCCTGCCCCGGCAGCACCGTCCGCAAATCCAGCACCAGCCTGTCTTCCTCTATCCGCGCCATGATCGGCGTCTCACCGGTGCGCAGTTTTTCTTCCTCCTCATTAACCGGGTAGGCAGGAGTAACGGTTACGCCGTATGACGGCATATCCTGCTCCGGCAGCGAACCGCCTCCCATGGCGCTGGTGCAGGGAGTCGCCTCCGCTGCAATCCCCGCGTTCTTCAGTGTCGCCGCCAGCTCCTCCGCCCGTAAGCGCAGCGAATCAATCGTGGCCGACAACATCTGCCAGACGGGGTTGCGCTTCTCCGGTTCACCCTTGAGATAGTCGATAAGGGTCGCCTGAAGGGCCGCGGCCTGTAGCTTGTCGACCCTTATGGCCCGCAGGAGCGGGTGCCTGCGCATCTGCTCGACCAGCGTCTTTCTCCCGGCCAGTATCCCCGCCTGGGGGCCGCCCAGAATCTTGTCGCCGCTGAAGCAAACCAGATGTACCCCCGCTGCCAGCGAGTCGGCCGGGGTCGGTTCGTGTTCCATGCCGAAGGCGGCGGTGTCGGCCACGGCGCCGCTTCCCAGGTCTTCGACAAGCAGGATGTTGTGCCGCTCCGCCAGGGCTGCCAGATCGCGGCGCTCGGCCTGATGGGTGAACCCCAGCATCCTGAAGTTGCTGTGGTGAACCCTGAGGATCATGGCGGTATCGGGGCCGATGGCCTTTTCGTAATCCGATGCGTAGGTCTGGTTGGTGGTGCCGACCTCCTTGAGCTTTGCCCCGCTCTGCTGGAGTATGTCGGGTATCCGGAACCCGCCCCCGATCTGCACAAGCTCTCCCCGCGAGATGATTACCTCTTTGCCATTGGCCAGAGTTCCCAGGGCCAAAAGGAGGGCAGCCGCATTGTTGTTGACCACCAGCGCCGACTCTGCACCGGTGAGGTGACGGACCAGCTCTTCCATAAAGGGCGCGCGCCTTCCACGCTTTCCCGAGGAGAGATCGAGTTCGAGATTGCTGTACCCTGCTGCCACCTCCGTCAACGCCTGAATGGCTGCTTTCGAAAGGGGGGCGCGACCGAGATTGGTGTGAAGGATAACGCCGGTGGCGTTGATGACCGGCCTGAGGGTGGAGAGTGATTTCTGCTTCAGGGCGGCCGCGATTCGGCCGTGGATGGCGGACTCATCGGGGCAGTCGGCGCCATCGACGACCGCTTTCCGTATGGACGCAAGCTGGTCCCGCACGACCGCCGTCACGACGGCCCGCGAAAGAGTTTCTATCCACGGTGCCAGCGCCGGTACCTGAAGGACCTCCTCCACGCTGGGAAGCCTTCTCAACTCGGCCTGTCTGCTGGTTTTCTGTTCCATTATGGCGTCACCCTTATCCTGCATTCCTTGTCTTTGACTAACCGGCCTATTTCGGCCACCGTCTTTACGCCCCGGGCTTCGGCCTCGCGCAGAAATATCTCTCTCGATGCCTCGGGAACCGCGATGAGCAGCCCGCCCGACGTCTGCGGGTCGCAGAGGATATGCCGGGTCTGCGGCGGGACCCTGCCTTCGAAGACGATATGCTCGCTCAGATAATCGAGGTTGACCTTTGTCCTGCCGGGCATTATCTCGGCCAACGCCAGGTCCCAGACCTCTTCGAACACCGGTATCGCCGAGGCCGATATCTCGGCCCCCACCTTGCCCGCGACCAGCATCTCCCACAGGTGCCCCAGAAGGCCGAATCCCGTAACGTCGGTTCCACCCCGCACTCCCGCGGCTACCATGGCCTCCGCTGCGCCCCTGTTGAGCTCACTCATCGATTTGATGGCTTTTTTCAATGCCTTCTCCGGGGCCAGGTCCCGCTTGGCCGCCGTTGCAATGATCCCCACTCCCAGGGGTTTGGTGAGGTACAGTATATCTCCCGGTCGTCCACCCCCCTTGGTGACCATCTTCTCGATCTCGACGAGGCCGGTCACCGCCATGCCGTACTTTATTTCCTTGTCGTTTATGGAGTGTCCGCCGATGACGGCGACCCCTGCCTCGGCCGCCTTGTCGTGGCCGCCTTTGAGTATTTTATCAAGTATGCCGCTTCCCAGCTCCTTCTCCGGAAAGGCCGTCAGGTTCAGCGCGGTGACGGGCCTGCCGCCCATGGCATAGACATCGCTGATGGCGTTGGTCGCCGTAATGGCGCCAAAGTCGTACGGGTCGTCCACGATGGGCGGAAAGAAGTCCACCGTCTGGACCATGGCCATCCGGTCGTCAAGGCGGTAAACCCCCGCGTCGTCCGGGTCGTTAAGCCCGACCAGGACGTTGGGGTTGTCTTCACCTTTCGGCAGCTGCCCCAGCACCTGGGACAGGTCTTTCAGACTGAGTTTGGCCGCTCAGCCGGAACAGGACGCCAGTTGGGTCAGGCGTATCTTTTCTTTCTGGGTCATCATTGCACCATCAGGGTATAGGTTATTATTTAAGCGGGTTTTCCGAGGAGAGACAGCGGTTGATGAATTCCCTCAGCAGCGCCAGGTCTTCCGGAGCAATGTCGGTGAAGCTGATGCCGCAGTGGTACTCTCCCGATGAACCCTCCGCGATCAGGTCCGTCCAGACCACGCGGGCCTTCGCGAGGACAGGCGATATCTTGTTTCTGTCGGTGTAATACTTGATGGGGACATGTATGCGGACGGTGATGGTCGAATCGAGATCAAGCCTGTCGGGGAGTATCAGGAGCAGGCCGCCCTCACTGATGTTTTTGGATTCGGTCTTCTTCAGGCTGTCGGCGGCTTCGGCTGATAACGTATCGGAGGCGCCGTCTGCATCGTATTCGACGGGCAGGCTGATGCTCACGCGGGGGGCGCGCTGACGATGTAGATATACGGAACCCCAGGTCATGCACACCTCTTTTGAAACAGGCCCTTTTCCGCAATCTCTGCGTTGGACTTCAGGATTGCTTGTGCGACGTACTTCAATGTACGCCTCCGCGCAATTCTTCGTCCGCCTTGACCTTGCGAAAAATTTCCTGTTTCCTGGTTTTAGTTTCCAGTTCTGGCGGGAGGGGTGGGAATCGAACCCACCGCGGCCATCGCGGGGATGTCCGCCCACGGATTTGAAGTCCGCAAGAGCCACCAGACCCTATCCGCTCCCTCGTCGACATAACGATACAGAATTATTGAGGAACTGTCGAGCCTTTCTCTTCAGCCTGCCTACTGTTCCTTCACCCGGACATTGTCGCGCAGGTTCAGTACCTCGGGATTGGTGACGATCTTTCGCCCTTCCGTCAGCCCCGCGGTGATCTCCGTTGCGTTCCATGTGGTAATACCCCTGGTGACAGGAGTCAGGACGGCCTTGCCCTCTGCGACTACATAGACCATCTTCCGCTGGTCCTTTTCCACGATGGATGAAGTGGGGATCGACAGCACCCCGCTCACCTCCTGGGCGATGATCTCCACATCGGCCGACATGCCGGGGACTATCTTTATCCTCCGGTCGTCGAGCATCACCCGCACCAGGAAGGTCCTTGTCTGGAGCTTTTCACCGATGACAATGGGGGAGACCAGCGTCACCCTGCCCGTAAAATGCTCACCGGGGAAGGCGTCCATCCGCACCTTGGCGGCCTGCCCCAGCTTGAGGTATTTTGCGTCGAACTCGTCGATGGCGACTTCGATATAGAGGTTGCCGGGATCGGTGAGCCGGAACAGTGGAGCGCCGGTCATGACATATTCCCCCTGCTCCACCAGCTTTTTTGATACCACGCCATTGATGGGGGCGTGGATCGTGCCGTAGTCGACCTGAAGGCTGGTCAGGCCGAGAGTGGCCTCGAGCTCTCTCAGCCGTGCCCGGGCCGTTGTCAGCTCGTCCTCCTTTATCTGCTCCTGGGCGCGATTGGCAATGGCGTTGTCGTAGCGACCCCGGGCCCCGCCCTCCGCGCCGACCGCCGCGTCGATCTCCTGCCGGGAGATCATCCCGCGCTCGAACAAAATCTGCTTTCGCTTGAGGTCGCTGGCGGCTTCATCCAGCGCGGCCTTTGCCTCGGCGACCTGGGCCATGGATGATTCCCGAGCCATGGTGATTTCGGCCTGGATCTGCCCGATGCGCGCCTTTGCCTGCCGCAGCGATGCTCCGGCCTGCTGTACCTGGAGTTCGGCCTCCTCGCTGTCGAGGCGGGCGACCACCTGCCCTTTCTTTACGAGATCACCCTCATTAAGGGAAAAGGCAATGAGCTTCCCGTTGCGCTGCGCGCTTATGTTGATTTCACGCTCCGACTTTACCGTGGAAGTGGTGGCAGACGAGACGGAGATGGTGAAATCGCCCTTTGCGACAGTGAGGGTCTTCACCGGGACGGCGGCCTGGGGCTTTTTGATGAGGTACACCGCTCCGGCCACAATGGCGATCAGTATGACGATAATGGCGAGTTTTTTATACATGCCGGTCGGTTCCAATGGGCTTCATGTTACACAAGATACCAAAGACGGATGAGAGAAGACCATTATAAAATCGGCCGTGGGTGTGATAAGCTTGATTAAACTCGAAGAAAAGAGGAGATCAGAGGTTTATGGAATCCCGCCTTGTCGACATAGAACTCCATATCATGCAGCATGAAGAGACCATCCAGCAGCTTAACGAGGTGGTTATCACCCAGCAGAAGGCCATCGACCAGCTTGTCAGCGACGTCGAGTTTCTCAAACAAAAGCTTCGCGCCCTGATTCCCGCCGACGTCAAAGACCTGTCAGAGGAAGTACCCCCACCGCATTATTAATCAGGCAGCAGGTTATGCTAGGTCGAAGGGTGAAGACGTTGCCGTGTAATACGCCGCTAACGATTGATCACCTTCCTAAATGCCACCAAGCCGACAAGACCGCTTCCCAGCAGCAGCCAAGTAGTGGGTTCCGGCGCGGGCAGCGGCGCGGCTGCAACATCGCCATCATGCACAGCCAAAGCGTGTAAGTAGAGGCCCTGCGTGTATATATACTGGTTACCGAAAGAAGTAGAGAATATCCACGCGTCAGGAGTAAGCGTGAGCGCGTGCTCCGTGCCCGACCAATAGGAGTTAGAAAGCAAGTTCTGGAAGGGGGCGCTGTTTATAAGGCCGTAAGTTCCGGCAGCGCGAGGATGTCCGTTTGTATCGTACATACCCAAGTTCCCAAGCTCTGTGTAATACAGGTGGCCAAGCTCGCTACTGGTAATGTTGAAGCCGGCGGTGGCGCTACTGTCATATTTATATTTATAGGAATAAACGCCGTCTACCGTCTCCGGCAGGCGCCAGTTGATAAACGTCTGGCCATCAAATGTGACCGACAGGTTCGATGCCCAGTCTACCTGATTCCACCAAGTGTCCTGTGAATTGGTGTAGTCATACCATGTGATGTTGCGGTCGGTGTCGTAGATCAGGTTATATGTGCCGTGGGCTGATGTACCGCCGCCCCGATTGATCAGATCAGCATGGGCTATATTCGATATACCAAGCACCACTATCGCTGCCAACAATAAACATTTGTTCACGGTTTCTCCTCCTTGGTTGTTTGTATAGTTAAAACCAATAGATAGTTGTGGCTAACTTATCTTGGGTTTCTAAAGATGTTTGCTGATCGAGAAGCCTTCGAGCCTTCTCCAATGACACGCTCCATCTCGCGGTTAATACAGTGCAATATCAACTGTCTCACTGATAGTTGCCGCACGCGACGACGAGACGGTAAAAGATTTAAAAAAATTAATACATCAGTAGTTTGCCGTCAAGAGTTTGATTTAGTAAGTTTTTTTTGCGATACATGATTGAAGATGGAAGAGATATTTTTGAGGTTTCTGAATGTTAGCTTGTGGTGTTGTGACGGCTATATACGCTTTATGCGGAAAATGATTGTCGTTTCATTGGGAGTGGTTTGTTGTTATTGCTGCGGCAATAAAATACTGAAAGGACGTCGTTTCCGGGAAAGCGGGAATTCATACCACTGGATGCCCGATAGAATCACTCGGGCATGACAGGATGTTTCACTTGTTTAACCGCCGACGTAATAACAGATGGACTCTGTTGGCTTTATTGGATACTCCCCCCAGAGATCGCGAATATCTTATATCCATACTCGGACGAGATATTGGGGAATGATGATATATTTATAGGTAAGGTAATCCATGGGGTGAGATAGGCATGAGAATATGGATTTTTACACTTCTGGTATTTGTCGCAATCCTTGGCGGCTGCACCAATATTGAAAGCAATGAAAACAAGAGGGTTGATTCCATGAAGACTGTTCCTGAAAGATATGAAAAGGCCACCTTTGCCGGGGGCTGCTTCTGGTGCATGGAGCCCCCCTTTGAGAAGCTCGATGGCGTCATGGAGGTGATCTCCGGCTACACCGGCGGTCATAAGGATAACCCTGCCTATGATGAGGTTTCGTCGGGGAGGACCGGGCATCTGGAGTCGATAGAGGTGGTCTATGACCCGGCGAAGGTGACGTACGCGCAACTTCTCGATGTCTTCTGGCGGCAGATCGACCCCACCGATGCGGGTGGGTCGTTTGTTGACAGGGGAGGTCAGTACAGGTCGGCGATCTTCTACCATAGCGACGAGCAACGGCGGCTGGCGGAGGAGTCAAAGGCTGCCTTGGGTAAATCAGGGGTCTTCAACAAGCCGATTGCAACGGAGATTATCAAGGCGTCGACGTTCTATCGGGCCGAAGATTATCACCAGGACTACCATAAGAGGAACCCGGTTCGTTACAAGTATTACCGGTATAACTCGGGGCGGGACCAGTTTCTGAAAAAGACCTGGGGCGGGCATCCTGAAGGGAAAAAGATGGGCAGGGAAGAGCTGAAATCGAAACTTACCCCGCTGCAATATAAAGTGACCCAGGAGAACGGCACCGAACCCCCTTTCGACAACGAATACTGGGACAATAAGAAGGAGGGTATCTATGTTGACGTCGTTTCCGGCGAGCCGCTCTTTGCCTCCACCGACAAGTTCGACTCGGGGACGGGATGGCCGAGCTTTACCAAGCCCCTCGAAGCGGGGAATATGGTGGAGAAGGCAGACCGTTCCCTCTTTACGGTGCGGACTGAAGTAAGGAGCGCCCGCGGCGACTCGCACCTCGGTCATCTCTTCAACGATGGTCCTCAGCCCGCAGGGCTGCGTTACTGCATCAACTCGGCCGCCCTCCGTTTTATCCCGAAAGACGCGCTGGAAAAGGAGGGCTATGGCGAATATCAGCGGTTGTTCAAATAACTCTTCGTGCAGTTACATGAAGGAAACCGCTAGATACAAAAAGGCACGCTGTTGATTGAAGGGCCGATCCCCGGAAGGGGGGCGGCCCATTATTTTTCAGTTGGTTACCCAGTTCCGCCGTCTGGCACTCCTGTTGCTCTACTCGTTACAGATACTCTTTCGGGCGGTTGTCGCCCGGAAGGCTTTAACGAGTTTGATGACGGGAGGAAGACTGTGGGCGCAGGCGATGATTTCAGGGAATTTTGCGGCAGGCTGGTTATCGATAACCGGGAGGGCCTGCTGCAGCGGTATCACCTTGTTGTGCGGCGCCTCAATGCCGATTTTCGCGGGGTGGATTCAAGGACCGCCCACAGCCTCTGCACCGGATCGTACGGAAGGGGTACTGCCATTCGCGGCTGTATCGACCTTGATATGATCTTCTGTCTTCCCGATGAAAGCTATGAGCGATACGCCTCCATGAAACCCAACGGGCAGTTCTCCCTTCTGCTCGATGTACAGGCGTCTCTTCAGAAGACATTCCCCAATGCCAGGATTGGCGCCAATGGACAGGCTGTCGTCATCAGCTATCCCGATGGCGTGGCCTTCGAGATAGTGCCTGCCTTCCTCAACAAGGACGGCAGCTATACCTGTCCCGACGCCAACCTGGGAGGGAGCTGGAAAACGACGCACCCGAAGGCGGAGATAGAGACCATCGCCGCCATGAGCAGCCAGACCAACGGCAACCTCAAGTGGCTCTGCCGGATGATGAGGGCCTGGAAGAACCTCTGGTCGGTTCCTGTGGGCGGACTGCAACTGGATACGCTGGCGTATAACTTCATAAAGGACTGGCGGTACAGGGACAAGTCTGTGCTCTACTACGACTGGATGTGTCGCGATTTCATGAAATATCTTGCGGAGAGACCCGAACGGGACACTATGATGACGGTTGGCAGCGGCCAGTATATCTGGTCGCAGGGGAAGTTCCAGCATATCGCGGCCCGTTCGCTGAAACTGGCGGATGAGGCGATCCAGTTCAGCTCCGCGGGGTACGACGGATTTGCCCAGGAGAAGTGGCGGCAGGTATTTGGTGTGGCATACCCGCTTGAAACGGCCCCTGCCCAGAAAAAGAAAGGATTTGTCTGCAAGGTTACTGTCTGAGGTTGTCGGCCACTGGGCTGGCGGCCGTTGTATTTCTAGAATTAGTGAGGCGTCGCAAGGGTCACCTTCGGCGCCTTTTTTGTGTCTGTTTATCGGTTTTGGCCGATCCTGAAGCATCCCCGGATGTTCGTTCTTGATACAATTTCATAAAACATGTATTTTCGACTCTGTAAATCTTTCTCAAAGAGCAGCGAAAGGAGTGGCGATGTCAAACAACGAAAACCTCATAAAGATATTCGAGTATGCGCTCAACCAGGAAAAGACGGGTATGACCTTTTTCGAAACGTCAATACAACGCATGGGTGTCGGCGAGGCGGTCAGCGCCTTTAAAACGTTGATTGAGGAAGAGAAGCGCCATATTGCCTTCATTACCCAGATTCTTGAAGATCTGAAGGGCAAGGGAGAAGTAGACCTCTCGAAGCTTCGTGAAATAGCCCTTGAACCCACTGACTATTTCGATGACCGGGCAAAGAAGGAGTTCCTGGAACAGTGCCTGTATGAATCGATGGTCCCTGATGTGGCGGTCTTCAATACCGCATGGTTGATCGAAAAGGACCTCAGCGAGTTCTACGAAAAGATGGCCGAGAAGGCTGAAGGGGAGGCGAAGATGGCGCTCCTGATGCTGGCCCGGTGGGAGAAGAGCCACGAGAAGTTCTTCAAGGAATACCGCGAACAGCTGACGGAAGCCTATTCCAAAATGGCCTGGGGTGGCTAGGGAGACGGTAAGATGGAGCGGCTCTGGGCGCCCTGGCGCATGGAATATATTGAGACGGGGATCAAGGCCGATGGCTGCTTTCTCTGTGACCGGCCCGCCGAAGACCGGGACGGAGAGAACTATATCCTCTGGCGCGGCAGGCGCACCTTCGTCATCATGAACATCTTCCCTTACAACAATGGCCATATCATGGTGGTACCCTACGCGCACAAGGCATCGATCGCCTCCCTCGATGCCGAGACCCAGGCGGAGCTGATGGCGGTGACGGGCATGGCGGTGGAAGCGATCAGGGAGGCGATGAATCCGCAGGGCTTCAATGTGGGTATCAATTTGGGCAAGGTTGCGGGTGCGGGCGTTGCCGATCATCTCCATGTTCATGTGGTGCCGCGCTGGGGCGGCGATACCAATTTCATGCCGGTGCTGGGCGATGTCCGGGTCATGCCGCAACACCTGAGAAGCACCTATGAGCAGTTGTTGCCGGCCTTTAAAAGGCTTTTGCCATCCGATCGATCGGTCG
>JAOUDF010000320.1 GCA_029859385.1 Nitrospirota bacterium | reverse complement strand
TGAAATGGTCGTATGCGCCGCCGCCGAGAAAGGAGACATGATGGTCCAGGTCGGCAACCTGCTCGCTCAGCGCCTGAAGTTCGCTTCGCAGCTCATGCTCCGACAGGGGGGCAGGAAGGTCCAGCGGCCTCCCCAGGCGAACCGCTCCGGGAATTCCCGCCACCAGTTCCTCGAAAGACGAAGCCCCTGCGGCGGCCAGCATCTCCCGTCGATCATCAGGGGTGGTTGGAAGGTAGCTCATTCTTCTCCTTTTTACTTTTTGACTTCTCTTTGGGCGGCGCCTTCTCTTCGCTCATCGATACCAGTTTTCCATTCTCAAAATGGAGCCGGTATACATCGTAGGCCAGGACCCTTATGTTAGCAGCCTTCTCGTCATTGCGCCTCCAGTCGGCCTCCCCCCAGGCCATCCCTACCTGTTCTTCGGTCATGCCGATCTGTACTCGCCCCTCTTCTATATATTTCCAGATCGCTTCCGACCATTTGTTCTCTTTTTTGGGGTCTTTCAAGTAGAACCGGCGGCCAAGGTTCTCACTCACATCGCCGCCGACAACGAGAAAACCGTCCTTGCCATCTTCGGTCTTTACCCTGAATAGAAAGGGGAGAAGTCCGCTGTTGGTAATATCCACATGGCCCAGGGTAAGCTTCTCGGTATTCCTCACCTTGAGGAGCTCCTCGGAGTGTCCTCCTGAGGTAACGGTCATTGGAGAGTCCTTGAAAAGATTGAGGCTCGCCGCGTTCTTCACCCAGACACTCCTGTTGACCCATTTACCTGCCTCTTCAACCTGGGACGCCAACACCATCTCTTTGAGAAACTCACCGCTCCCCTGGTCCACATACCACGCTGTGCCGCCCCCTTCTACCTCCAGCTTGAGGTAGAACCTCACCGGGAACGTCGACCCTTCCGCCTCCTTGTACTCAACCACCTTGGCCTTCTTCAACGCCAGTTCCTTCGCCGGATAGGCCTCGGCCGCTGCCCCGAAATCCTTGCGCAGGTGCTGATAACGGACATCGGCCCCCTCATATCCCACGGGCAGGATGATCACCGTCTTGCCCACCAGTTTCTTGATCATGGGTGAGGAAGCGTAAGCAGTTGCGCTCGTCGTAAACATCAGTGCAATTACACATAGTAAACCATAAAAACAGCGTCGCATCATATTACTTCCCTCTTCTATAAAATGGCGGCTCCACCAGCCTGGCCCTGAACCGTTTGTCCCTCACACCCACCACCAGTTGCAATCCGGGCTGGACAGTATCCGAGGCCACATAGGCCAGGGCAATCCCCTTCCCCAGAGACGGCGAAAAGTTGCCGCTGGTGATTACCCCCACTTCAACGAGATTACCGTCCGATTCACGATAAACGGTACATCCTTCCCTCGGTATCCCTTTATCCTCAAGGACAAGACCGACCAGTCTTCTTTTCACCCCTATGGCCCGCTGCACCGAGAGTGGGGTCTTCCCTTCGAACCCCCCTTTTTCAAGGTTCACAAACCTCTGGAGTCCGGCCTCCATCGGACTTGTCGTTTCATCGATATCGTGACCGTAGAGAGTGAGCCCTGCTTCGAGCCTCAAGGTATCCCTGGCGCCAAGCCCGGCCGGCTTGAGTCCCGACTCGGTCCCCGCCGCGAGAATAGCATCCCATACCGCTCCGGCATCGCCTGCCGCCATCACCAGCTCAAAACCGATCTCTCCCGTGTAGCCGGACCTTGCCACCATTACCTCTTTACCGGCAACTGTTCTGGTGACAAAGTGATGATACGTCAGAATGTCGCAGTCGCGGTCGCAGACCTCGGCGATGAGTTTTTTCGCGAGAGGCCCCTGGAGCGCAAGTTGGGCCGTTGACATGGTGACATCCCTGATCTCCAGCGTCATCCCTCGCCCCTTTGTCGCCAACCAGTCGAGGATCTTCTCGCGGTTTGCTGCATTGGCACAGATCAGGAAGTCGCTGCTCCGACGGTAGATGAGGACGTCGTCCAGTATCCCCCCTTCCTCGTTGCAGAAGAAGGTATACGCAATCGTCCCCGCGGACAGGCCGGCCAGTTCGGCGGTTACGATGTTGTTGAGGAGGCGAAAGGCATCGGGCCCGGCGACCTCGATACGCCCAAGATGGCTGACATCAAAAAGACCGGCTGCGGCCCTGACTGTCTTGTGCTCCTCAACAACGCCGGAATACTGGAGCGGCATCTCCCACCCACCGAACTCAATAAACCGGGCGCCAAGCTTCTTGTGTGCATCGTGCAAAGGGGATCTGTTCATTATTATTCTCCGAGATAGGCCTTTCTGATGGCCTCATCCTTTCTCAGTTCATCCGCCGGTCCGGACGCCGTAACTCTTCCCGTCTCCAGCACATAGGCCCGGTGGGCCAGACACAGGGCCGCATGGGCATTTTGCTCGACGAGAAGCACGGTCATCCCTTCCCGGTTGATATCACTGATAGTGTTGAATATCTTGCTCACAATGATCGGCGCCAAGCCAAGAGAGGGTTCATCCAGAAGCAGGAGTTTCGGTTCTCCCATAAGCG
>JAOUDF010000319.1 GCA_029859385.1 Nitrospirota bacterium | reverse complement strand
GGCGTTCGTGATTTTTCAGGCGCTGCTCAAGGAAGCCAATGAGGTTGACAGAGATAAGGAACATTGCTGGGTCTTGGGGCTCGACACGAATAGCAGAATAAAATACGCCGAGCTCGTAAGCCTCGGGACGCTTTCATCGAGCCTTGTCCATCCGCGCGAAGTATTCAGAATGGCAATTATGAAGGCCGTTGCCTCCATTATTATCGGTCACAATCACCCGAGCGGAGAGGTTATTCCATCGCAGGACGATATCAGTATTACCAAGCGCCTGGCCGAGGCGGGCAGAATCATCGGAATCAAGCTCCTTGACCATGTGATTATCAGCGAGAACACATATGTCAGCATGATGGAAAGGGGGGATATATAATGCCGGAGATTTACAACACCATTTACAAGAAGCTTGAAGCGATCCTGGGCGACCTCACTGCGCTTCCCGAATATCTTAAATTATCGTCCGGCAGTTATATGGACCTGAATATGGACAGGCTCTACCATAAGGACGTCGGCCTTTCAATAGCAATTGCTCTGAGCCATTACTACAAGCAAAACGGCGACATGATCGCGGACCCTGACATGGAGATCAGGATTTACAACGACATGAAGATGGCCGAGGCCTTGAGCTATCAGGACACGTATGGATACAGGCAGGTTTACCATGGGGGCGGTATCAACGTAAGAGCGAAGCTGGAGCTTAACAAGTTTTTGAGGCAGTGGCTCACAAACCTGCAGGCGCAGGGATTCAAGAATGACAAACACGAGACAGGAGGACTATTCAATGGCTAAAAAAAATCCGAGGGACCGACATCCCTTAATGACATTATCAAGGAGCTGGAGGCCATCACAAGGCGCGGATACAGTCCGTGGAACGTCTTTGAAGACTGGCTCGGCCTGATGATCTATGCTCTTATGAGAAACGACGATGAATACTTGAAGATCGTCGGCAAGTACCGGAATGACCGGCCCCACGGCGAGCGGGAGATCGATCATTTCTGTAATGCTTTCGGCCTGCTCATGAAGCATATGGCAGAGACCAATGAGGAGGCCCTGGGCCAGGTGTATGAACAATGGGAGATCGCCAACAAGCACAATGGCCAGTTTTTTACACCAGTGCATGTCTGTAATTTTATAGCTCAGATGATTGCCGGTAACGATGAAGCGCCCAGTATAAGCGACCCTGCCTGCGGTTCCGGCCGCTTGCTCATAGCCAAGCTCAAAACCATGACGAATGCGCAGGCTGACAAGGCTGTATTCGTCGGCCAGGACGTTGATTTCACCTGCGTTATGATGTGCGCCCTTAACTTCGTGTTCTTCAATGTCAATGGTTATGTCATATGGGGCAACGCCCTTGCAAGGACAGATTACCGCAGGGTCTTCCGGACGGTCAGGAGCTATATGGGCGGGAGCATTATCGAGATAGATCCCGAGACGATCAAGCCGGCGACCGAAGCGCCGGAAGTCAAAACGCCTGATGCAGGGGTGAGGTGGCCGAATGAGCAGACCAGTTTTTTCAAGTAATTATACGAGCGAAAGAGCGCGCAGATGTAAGGCAAAGCTCACTCTCAGGCAAAGCCCTGTATCAAGCCGTAGCCAACTTGCCTCAGGCAGGTAGGTAAGTAGGATATATATATAACATCATATTAAAAAATAGAGAGGAGGCAGAATTGAAACCATTTGACTTAATGTTTGGATGTCTTGGCAATGGCATAACTGTCTGTGACCGCAACAGAGAAGAGCAGGGAGATTACAAGAAGGTGGCGCATATACAGACACCTGAATGCACAATTACGTGGTATATGAAGCGTCTACCGGACGATGTAAGGCAAGAGATTATTGATTTTGCAGAGCGGGAAAATCCACTAAGAAAGGAGGTGAGGCATTGAAAGATTCTGCATTAAACGCATTCAGGCAGGTTGCAGATGCATTATCAATGCGGACCAGGAGAAAGATGTCAATAACTTTTGAGAGAAAGGAAGGAGGTGAGGTAACAGTCGAGGCCGAGTTCGATCCGTTGCTTGCGACAGTGACACTCGGCGGAGCAACAGTTCCGCTTTCGGAACTCAAATTCTGGATGAAACTCTTATTCGGAGCAATTCCAGGAACAGTTGAAGTAAATAAAAAAGGCTGTCCGGAGACAGCCCCAACCCCTAACCGTGACGAAAGGAGTTTATAGACATGAGTATATCAAAAAAGGCAGAGAAAAAACAGAGAGTAAAGAAGGCCCCGAAGGAAAGGAAGGCAAAGGGCCGTAAGAGCGAGCAGGACGTGAAGGCCAAAATCACTGAGCCCTCTGCAGAAGCAGTCCTGCAGGACGACGGCGCAACCGCAGGCGCAATAACCGTCAAATTCGAGAGGGCCGAGATCGAGAAGGCGCTCACAGTGGCCTGTGACTTTATCGAGAAAAAGTCCACGATGCCGATACTGGCGCATATCTATCTCGGCATTACAGACGCAGGGTGCAGGATAATCGGCACAAACCTTGACCGCTACTGGATAAAGGTAATTAACTGCAAGCCTTCCGGCCCT
>JAOUDF010000077.1 GCA_029859385.1 Nitrospirota bacterium | reverse complement strand
AGAGACCCCCGTCACCGTTAAGGTAAGGGGTGGCTATCATAACGTAGCGTTCTTCTTTGACTCTATCAGCAAGATGAAACGGATTGTGACCATATCGGATGTCGTAATGTCAGACCCGAAGGTAGAAAACACGGTCAACAAGGTTCAGGTCGCATTCAAGGCAACTACCTATACGGCTACTACACAGGCCGAAAAGGAAGAGGCGGCCGCGAAGGATGCCAAGGGTAAGAAGAAGAAAAAATGAGGACCGGGAGTAAATCAAAATGGCAGGGTTGACTGTCTTTATTACCAGAATGAGCGGGCTTGCCCTGCTGACCTGTTCTCTCTTGCTGGTCGGTTGCGGCAAGGAGACTCCAAAGGGGCAAAAACCGACCAAGTCCGCGGCTGCCAAAGCGGCACCTGCTCCGCCTGCTGTTCAATCTGACCAACAGGCTTCACCGGCGACGGTGTATCGCTACAATCCTGAGGGCAGGAGGGACCCTTTCCGTTCTCTGCTGGTGCAGGAGACTGCCGCAACCAAGAAGGGAGCGGCCCCCAGGATGGACTTGCCGCCTCTTCAGCGCTATGGTGTGGAAGAGTTTGTTCTCGGCGGCATTACCTGGGATGAAAAGAGTGCAATGGCATTGGTCAGGGGGCCGGACGGAAAAGGTTATATTCTCAAACCCGGGACCCTGTTGGGGCCTAACGGCGGGATTGTGAAAAAGATTACGCCGACGGCCGTTGAGGTCTACGAGAAGACGAAAGACTACAGGGGTAAGGAAACGACCCGGGTGATCATGCTGGAGTTACACAGGGCAGAGGAGGATAAGAAGTGAACATGAGGTGTCAATTTAACAGGCTCATATGGATGGTATCGCTTTCGGCAGTCCTGTTGAGCGGCTGCGCCTCCACACGTTCTGCCACCGATGGAGCGATGGGCGAGTCGACGGGGAATGCTCCGAAAGTAACCGATGTGTCCTTCAAGGATACGGAGAACAAAACAGTCGTCACGATTGCAACGGAGGGTATCCCTTCCTATGCGAGCTACCGGCTTGACAACCCACCCAGGCTGGTAGTCGATTTGCAAGGAGTTGCTTCCGGCTCCGTGCAAAAGCCGGTACAGGTGAACCAGGGGGTCGTAACCAACATTGTCCCTTCGGCCCCAAAGCCCGATAAAACACGTCTCGAAATAGGGCTTTCGCAACAGGTTGACTTTAATGTGGTGAAGAAGGGCAACAGCCTGGTAGTCGAGGTCGACAAGCCGGTTCTTTCCACTGAAGCACCTGCTTCCGCCTCAGCTCAGGCCATGAAAGAGACGGATCAGGTCCAGGCCGTCATCTCTGCGGCGGAAGGTTCCGGAAATAATAAAAAAGCTGTTGTCGAAAGCATGGCTTCCGCTTCGGTGGTGACCGATGTAAAGGTTGAGACGGGAATTGCCGGTACCCGTGTGGTGATCAAGGGGAACGGTCACATCAATGCTGAGGCGATTCTTCTGGAAAATGAACAACTGGTGGTTGATGTTCAGGAAGTAAAAAATGCGGTTTTCCCGAACTCCTTTGCGACGGATGATCCCTTGATCAAGCGCATCCGTATCGGTCAGTTTGCTGAACCGGTTAAGAAGGTGCGAGTGGCATTCGAGTTGAGGACCAATGTAGCCTATCAATTGACCAAGGATGGAGACAAGGTTGTCCTTGCGCTTCAGAAAGAAGCGCCGGCCTCGACCGGAGAGGCAGATAAGTCTGCGGATGTAGTGAAATCGGGAGAGCCCGGCAAGTCCGTGGAGGAAAGTGGCCAGACGGAGGGCGGATATAGCGGCCGACGTATCTCCCTGGATTTTCAGGAGGCTGATCTCAAGAGCGTGTTGAGGCTTATTGCCGAGGTGAGCAACCTTAATCTTATCCTTGCTCCCGATGTAAAGGGGACAGTGAGTGTAAAGATGCTCAATGTGCCATGGGACCAGGCTCTTGACCTTATTCTTAAAATCAATGGTTTGGGACAGGTTCGCGATGGGAATATCCTTAGAGTGATGACAATGGCTGCTTTGACAAAGGAAGAGCAGGACACCATTACAAGGAAAGAGGCCCAGAAGAAGGTAGAAGATACGGTATCAAAGATCATTTCCATCAATTACGCGAAAGCTAAAGATCTGGCCGATTCACTGAAGAAGTCTCTCAGTTCCCGTGGAGAGATTACTGTTGAGGACAGGACGAATACGCTGATTGTCAAGGATGTCCCTTCCAATGTTCAGGATATTGTTACGCTGATTAAAATACTGGACAAGCAGACACCCCAGGTGATGATCGAAGCGCGTATCGTTGAAGCCAGTACTGATTTTAGTCGAGAGCTGGGTGTTCAGTGGGGCGCGAACTATGCCGGAGCCAACAGGGATAGGGCCTGGCAGGTCGGCGTGGCGGGAACAAAAAAGGACAATGATCCGGATACAGACGTTGATGTTATGACAGGAATAGGTCCGATGGGCTCAGCATTTGCGGTAAACCTTCCGGCGGCGGTAAAACAAGGGGCGGGAGGCGCCCTCGGAATCGGATTCAGCAAGTTGACCGGAGATCTGGTTGATATCGATCTCAACCTCTCCGCCCTCGAATCGGCAGGCAAGGGTAAAATCATCTCAAGCCCGAAAGTCATGGCCCTTGACAACAAAGAGGCGACAATCAAACAGGGCTCCTCTATTCCTTATGCAACTGTCTCAGCGTCAGGTACGTCAACTACATGGGTAGATGCGGCACTGGAACTGAACGTAACACCGCATGTGACGCCGGATAACAGTGTCATCATGAAGATCAAGGCGAGCAAAAACGCCCCTGGAACCACGACTGCCGCCGGTCCGATCATCAACAAGAAAGAGGCACAGACAGAAATATTGATAAGGGACGGCGAGACTGTTGTTATCGGCGGCATCTATGAAGTGAACAAGAGTGACAGTGAAGACGGCGTGCCACTTCTCTCAAAAATACCGGTATTGGGATGGCTCTTCAAGAAGCAATCGGTTGTTGATACCAAAAGGGAATTGTTGATATTCCTGACGCCCAAGATAGTGAATCCCTCGAACTAGAAGTATGGCGACGCGACAGGTTGACTATTTTGACAAGGCAGGACAGGCTAACAGCGACCGATGCGTAGAAATTGCCCGGCAACTGGTGGCGGAAGGTTACACTAACGTAGTCGTCGCCTCCACCACCGGTGAAACGGGTGTGAAGATCGCCCGGGCCCTTCACGGGCTCGGCGCCAATCTGGTAGTAGTCACTCATTCCGCAGGCTTCAAGGAGCCGAACTCTCTCGAACTTACCGTAGAGAATGAAAAAGAAATTCGCAAGCTGGGTGCCAGGATATTTACCGGCACCATCCTTACCCACTCCCTCGAATCCTCTCTGGCTGCTCAATTCTCAGGGATTTATCCGACAATGCTGATTGCCCAGAGCCTGCGCAGGCTCGGCGAAGGACTCAAGGTGGCCTGCGAGATTGTCATGGAGGCGTGCGACGCAGGATTGGTCCCGGAGGAGCAGGAAGTGGTTGCGCTGGCCGGAACGGCGCGAGGGGCCGATACTGTCGTGATTATAAAGTCAGCGGCGTCAAAGAGGTTCTTAAAGCTCAAGGTGCTGGAGATACTTGCCAAGCCCAGAGAGTAAATCTCCGGATTTCAAGTTTCCATCTGCTATTTCCCCTGCTCCCATCGCTTCAAATAATCAGAGAAACGCATCTTCCGGTAGGCCCCGTCGGCAATATAGGCGAGGATTCCTGCAAATTTCTCCCGGTCGATAAAGCCGGGCATCTGGGCAACCTCCTTTCCATCAGGCTCCTTGAACCAAAAGGCCGGGGTGCCGCTTACCCCGTAGAGGTGTGTGAGCTTTTCCTCGGTCATTAATTTGCCGTTCTCGGTTACTGCCCGTTTGGAATCTACATCCACCCCTATCAGGATGAACTTCTGCATAAGGTCATGCACATCCTTGTCGGGGAAGACCTCGTTCTCCATCTTTTTGCAGTAGCCGCACCAGTCGGCGTAAAAGTAGATGAGTATCGGCCTGCTTTCCTTTTTTGCCAAAGCCATCCCGTCGTCATAGGTGTGCCACACAAGCTCGGCGTGGGCTGCAAAAGCCGAGGCCGTCATGGCATAGGCAGTCAGTATCGTGCATACGAACAGTACGATCGCAGTATTGCGAACAAACCTGAGCATTGCATCCTCCCACAGTCCAAAAGTATTCCTCACGGAGTAACAGTATCTGCGGTAAAGTATATCCTGATACCGGTGGAAAGAGAAGACTCTGCTTTTGTCACCGGCGTTCTGTTTGACAAAAGTTGCCCCTGCATATAAAAGAATAGGGAATCTTGTCTATTTCCTACATCGGAGCTTCCGTTATGGAACAGGGACCACCCTTTATCCTCACCAAACTTGATGAAATCAGTAAATGGGCGCGGAGCCAGTCGCTGTGGCCCCTTACCTTCGGGCTTGCCTGCTGCGCCATAGAGATGATGTCCATGGCGGCATCGCGCTATGACATCGCCCGCTTTGGCGCCGAGGTCTTCCGCGCCACGCCGAGGCAGGCAGACCTGATGATTGTTGCCGGCCGGGTCTCCGTCAAAATGGCCCCGGTCATTCGCCGCCTCTACGATCAGATGCCCGAACCGAAGTGGGTCATCGCCATGGGCGCTTGCGCCTCCTGCGGCGGCGTGTTCAACAACTACGCGCTGGTGCAGGGGATTGACAGGGTGGTGCCGGTTGACGTCTATGTCCCCGGTTGCCCACCTACCCCCGAGGCGCTGATCTATGGCATCATCAAGCTTCAGGAAGAGATATCTGGTAAGGCCGCATGAATACTTCCGCCCTCATCGATAACATTAAAAGCAGTATCTCCTGCGATGTCACCGAATCCTTCGGTGAGACAACGGTGCGCATAGGAGTTGATGGTCTTTCCGCCGTCTCCCGCAGGATAGCTGCGGATACCGTGCTGGTGGACGTATCCGCCGCCGATTTCCCGGAGCGGGGGGAACGTTTTGAACTCTCCTACCATCTTCGCTCCAGCAAAGACCACGGGTCTCTCATCCGCTTAAAGACAACCGCCTCTGAAAAAACATCGGTGGCCAGCGTCACCCCTTTCTGGCCCTCCGCCAACTGGTACGAGCGGGAGATATTCGACCTCTTCGGGGTATCCTTCACCGGCCATCCCAACCTGCGCCGCATCCTCATGCCCGACAATTGGCAGGGTCACCCCCTCCGAAAGGATTATGTCCGGAACGTCGATGAGGTCACCTTCTCATGGAACACGACCAATGAAGTGACCGGCATGAATCTGGTCGGCGAGGAGGGGCTGGAAGGGTATCTTGAGGTAGGTCCTGAGGAGATTGCTACCTTCCGCCATGAAGCCCTGTCGGATAAAGGGGGGCGCCTTTTGGTCAACATGGGGCCGCAGCACCCGGGAACCCATGGCCTTATGCGGCTGGCGATGGAGCTGGAAGGGGAAACGGTAAAACGGGTAGTCCCCCATATCGGCTACCTGCATACCGGCATAGAAAAGACCATGGAGGGGCTCACCTGGCGGCAGGCCGTTACCTGCACCGACCGGATGGACTACCTCGCGCCGCTTTCCAACAACCTGGCCTATGCCCTCGGCGTGGAGCGGTTGCTGGGACTGGAGATACCGCTTCGGGCTCAGTATGTGCGAGTCATCCTCTGTGAACTCACCCGCATCGCCAGCCACCTCATCGCCGTCGGCGCGCAGGCCATGGATATCGGCGCTACGTCGGTCTTTCTCTACTGCTTCCGCGAGCGCGAGACGATCATGGACATCTTCGAGATCACCTCGGGGGTGCGGATGATGACCAGCTTCATCACCATCGGCGGGCTTCGGGACGACATCCCTGAAGGGTTTGTGGAGAAAGCGCGGGCCGTGGTCGACACATTCCCCGCCCACTTCGACGACTACGAGGCCATGCTGACCAAAAACCCTATCTGGCTTGAGCGTAACGTGGGAGTCGGCAGGCTCGACCCTGAACTGGGGCTCCGCTACGCGGTTACCGGCCCGCTTCTCCGGTGCGGCGGCAGCAAACGGGACCTGAGAAAGGATGCCCCCTACTCCTCCTACGACCACTTCGAGTTCGACGTCCCGACGGCCACCAACAGTGACTGTTTCGACCGCTACATCGTGCGGATGGAGGAGATGCGGCAGAGTCTGCGGATCATCCGCCAGGCACTCGACAAATTGCCCGGAGGCCCCGTAAAGGTCGATGACCGGAAGGTAATGGCGCCGCCGCGCGAGGAGCTGGACAAGAGCATGGAGGCGCTGATCCACCATTTTCTTCTCTCTTCGCGGGGATTTGTGGTGCCGCCCGGTGAGGTCTATTCGGCGATTGAGGGGCCCCGGGGCGAGGTTGCCTTCTATCTGGTCTCCGACGGCGGGACAAAGCCGTATCGCGCCAAGCTGCGTGGGCCCTCCTTCGCCAACCTTCAGGCAGCGCCGCTGATGCTGGAGGGGGGGATGGTGGCGGATGCGATTGCGACGATTGGAAGTCTTGATCCGGTTTTGGGAGATATCGATAGATAGGAGAAATGAGACCGAGTGTAGTTAGTGAGAAGGTTTGCGTGTATTTGTTTGTCATTCCGGCGAAAGCCGGAATCCAGGAAAGTATAGGTGAATAAGCAACCTGCTGTTTATATCCTTGCAAGTAAAAGAAATGGAACTCTCTATGTGGGAGTGACTTCCGACCTCATCAAGAGGATATGGGAACACAGGAATAAAATGGTAGAAGGGTTTACCAACCGATATGCTGTCCATCAACTGGTTTGGTATGAATTGCATGAGAACATGGACTCAGCTATTCAGCGGGAAAAACAATTGAAGGGATGGAAAC
The DNA here is from genome assembly GCA_029859385.1 of Nitrospirota bacterium. GTDB lineage: Bacteria > Nitrospirota > JAOUDF01 > JAOUDF01 > JAOUDF01 > JAOUDF01. The sequence goes on along the minus strand of JAOUDF010000077.1, from coordinate 3,571 downwards.
GACAGTGGAAACTTGAATTGATAGAGAGAGCTAATCCCGATTGGTTGGATTTGTATCATTCAATTATTTGACTGGATTCCGGCTTTCGCCGGAATGACGTCTTGTTGCTAAGATAATAGGTAATTTTAGGTTCTGGTTAGATGGAAAAAATCCTTTTCAAACATAACGGCACCCCAAACCTCGAAACCCTCGCCACCTACCGCTCCCTGGGCGGCTACGAGGGGCTCAAGGCGACCCTTGCCTTAAAGCCCGAAGAGGTGGTCGACGTGGTGAAGCGTTCGGGCCTGCGCGGTCGCGGTGGGGCAGGTTTCCCGACGGGAACGAAGTGGGGTTTCCTGCCGAAGGACGTCTATCCTCGCTACCTCTGCGTCAACGCCGACGAGGGGGAGCCGGGGACCTTCAAGGATCGCCAGTTGATGGAGGAGAACCCGCACCTGCTGCTGGAAGGGATCGCCATTGCCGCCCATGCCATCGCTGCGGAGACGGTCTACATCTATATTCGCGGCGAGTACGAAAAGTCGATCGAGCGAGTGGAGCGGGCCATAGCGGAAGCCCAGGCCGCGGGAGTTCTGCCCGAGCGATTGAAGCTGTCGATCTATCGCGGTGCGGGGGCATACATCTGCGGCGAGGAAACGTCGTTGCTCAACTCCATCGAGGGGGAGCGGCCCGAACCTCGGCTCAAACCGCCGTTCCCCGCCGTGGCAGGGCTCTACGGCAAACCGACGGTCATCAACAACGTCGAGACCCTCTGCTGCCTGCCCGACATCATCACGAAAGGCCCCGAATGGTTCGCCGCCATAGGCACGCCGAAGAACGCGGGGACAAAGATATACTCGGTGAGCGGTGCAGTGAGGAAGCCCGGCAACTACGAACTGGCGCTGGGAACGCCGCTGCGGGAGATCATCTTCAACCATGCGGGCGGTCTGCACGACGGCCGGAAGGTCAAGGCGGTAATCCCTGGCGGTGCTTCAGCGGCCATGCTGGGGCCCGACCAGCTCGACATCGCCATGGATTTCGACACCCTCGCCGCGGCCGGGAGCATGCTCGGTTCCGCCGGGGTAATCGTCATCGACGATGCCACCTGTATTGTGCGGTCGGTCCTCTCCCTTTCGCATTTCTACCAGCACGAATCCTGCGGCAAGTGCACGCCGTGCCGCGAAGGAACGTACTGGCTGCTGGAGATCATGGACCGGCTCGAGCACGGCAAGGGGCGGATGGAAGACCTCGACCTGCTGGGAAGAGTGAGTAAAAAGATGGCGGGGCGCTGCTTCTGTCCGCTGGGTGAATCGGCCTTTGTGCCGATCATGAGCAGCCTTAAATTCTGTCGCGACGAATACGAGTTTCACATACGGGAAAAGCGGTGCATGGTTTGAAAGGTTGTCATTCCGGCGAACGCCGGAATCCAGAGAGTGTGTTGCTGGACACCGGTTTTCACCGGTGTGACGGCTTTGTTCGAGAGACCATCAATAACTGAGAACATATCATGGCTGATCAACAGGTAAAACTTACCATCGACGGCAAAGAAGTGGAAGTGCCCGCGGGCACCAGCATCCTCGAAGCGGCCAAAACCGTGGGGATTGCCATTCCGCACTTCTGCTACCATCCGAAGCTCTCCATCGTCGCGTCGTGCCGCCTTTGCCTCGTGGAGATTGAAAAGGCGCCCAAGCTTGTTACTTCATGCTCTACACCCGTAATGCCTGACGTAAAGGTACTCACCAATACCCCCAAGGTGATAGAGGCGAGGGAAGACATGCTGGCCATGTTCCTCACCAGCCACCCGCTGGACTGCCCCGTCTGCGACAAGGGGGGCGAGTGCCCGCTCCAGAACTATACCTTTGCCCACGGCCCCGGCAGGAGCTTTTTTACCGACGAGAAATGGCATTTCGAAAAACCGGTAGACATCGGCGAGCATATCCTCATCGACCGCGAGCGGTGCGTCATGTGCACCCGCTGCGTGCGGTTCCAGGAAGAGATCGCGCAGCATCCCGAGCTGGGGATCTTCGACCGGAACAAGGGGTCGTATATCGGCCCGCACCCCGACAGGCGCTTCGATTCCAACTACTCGGGCAACACCACTGAACTCTGCCCCGTCGGCGCGCTCACCACCAAGGAATTCCGGTTCAAGGCGCGGCCGTGGGAGTATACCCGCAAACCCTCGGTCTGCCCGTCCTGCGGCTGCGGCTGTAATGTGAGTCTCGACATCCGGCAGGGGCAGGTGATGCGGGTTGTGGCGCGGAAGAACCCCGATATCGACGACGGCTGGCTCTGCGACCGGGGGCGGTTCAATCACGTTGATCTCTACGGTGCAAAGCGGACAACAGTGCCTTCCACGCGGACCAATGGAAAGATGACGCAAGCCGGCTGGGACGAGGCGCTGGACTTCGCGGTGCGCAACCTCAAAACCATCAAGGAGCGGTTCGGCAGCGGAGCCATTGCCGGGATTATCTCGCCGTCGCTGACCTGTGAGGAGATGCACCTCTTTACGCGGCTGTTCCGCGAGGTGATCGGCTCGGACCTCGTGGCGTACGGCTTGGATGAAATCCTGCCCGCCTCGCCGCCATTCAGGATCAAAGACATCGATTCCGCCGATCTCATAGTGCTCGATGGGTGCGACCCGGAGCGGGACCTGCCGATTCTCGACCTGCGGATCAAGGTGGCCATGCGGTTTTTCGGGGCAAAGGTGGTGCAGGGCAACGATCAGGCGGCGATTGCGGGTGCGCAGAGGCCACTCAAAATCGGGAAGCGTAACCCGGCAGGAAATGCAACCGGTGCTGCCGCCATCATCAAAGACAACAGGGGAGCCGAGCTGGCCACGCTGTTGCGGGAGGGGAAGATCAAGGCGCTCTACCTGGTCGGCGGAGAGCCGGGCGACGCGCTGATGGACGAGATTGCTCCACTGCTGCAAGGGCGTGACGACCTCTTCGTCATTGCGCAAGGGGCAGTACTTCCACCGAATGTGGCAGAGCAGGCATCGGTGCTGCTGCCCGCCGCGGCCTATCCCGAAAAAGAGGGAACGCTCGTCAATCTGGAAGGGCGGATGCAGCGCATTGCACCGGTTGCGTCTTTGCCGGGGCAGTCGCTGCCCGGCACGGAGATTTTCCGGCGAGTGGCAAAGGGATTCGATGTGGAGTTGAGGCCAATCTCGGTCGAAACGATGTTTGACCATTCATTGCTCAATAATCCCCCCCTTTAACAAAGGGGGCAAGGGGGGATTTGAAGCACTGTTTTGTCGCAAAATCCCCCTCAATCCCCCTTTCCCAAAGGGGGACAATGGAGAACTAAGGTATGCTTTCTGATTTTCTCAAGGGCTTCGGGGTAACGCTGAAGCACCTTTTCAGCAAACCCATCACCGAACAGTATCCCGAATACCACCGCCCCATGCCCGAGCGCACCCGCTGGCGGCATATCCTTCAGCGGCACGACAACGGCCTGGAACGGTGCATCGGCTGCTCCCTCTGCGCCGCCGCCTGCCCGTCGCATTGTATCCACGTCGTGGCCGGTGAGAATACCGATGCGGAAAGACTGTCCCCCGGCGAGCGGAATGCAAAGGTTTACGAGATCAATATGCTCC